>CAYGZN010000094.1:0-9468 GCA_964354355.1 uncultured Burkholderiaceae bacterium
CAGGGAGTGAGGTCCGTTCGCGCGGGTCGGCAGCTGGTGCAGGCTCGGCGGGCGCATCGTCGCACTTCGCTCCATCGCCCGCGGCCCTTCGGGCTTCCGGCGTCTCGCTCGTCCGCCGGGGCCGGGCCCGAAACTCGCGTCGCCTGCGGCGCCGCTCGGACATCGGGCCCTGACGCTCGTCGACGCAGTGCGTCAACGAGCGCCTCCCCGTCTCCCTACGCGAGCCCGCCGCGCGGGCCAGTCGCTGCGCGCGACGATGCGCCCGCCGAGCTGCGTGGGCGTGCCAGCGCTCGACTCGCGCGATGGACCCTTGAAGGGGTTTCCCGCACCTGACGCACCACCGCCAGCGCGCAGCGGGTCGGCTTCGGCGCGGCGCGACCGGCCCGCGCGGCGGGCTGACGCAGGAGTGACGGGCGAGGTTCAGCGCGGCGCAGCCGCGCTGAACCTCAGGGCCCGATGTCCGAGGGCGGCCGCAGGCCGACCGAGTTTCGGGCCCGGCCCGTCAGGACGAGGCAGACGCCGGCAGCCCGAAGGGCCGCGGGACACGGAGCGCGGCGCCGAAGCCGACCCGCTGCGCGCCGCGCCAACCACCTCAGGCCTGCGGCACCTGCCCCAGGAAGTCGCGCTTGCCGACCTCGACGCCGTTGTGCCGCAGCAGGTCGTAGGCGGTCGTCACGTGGAAGAAAAAGTTGGGCATGGACCAGTGGAGCAGGAAGGTGCGGCCGTCGAAGGTGTAGGTCTGCGTGCGAACGGGGACTTCCACCTTGCGGGACTCGACGCCGTCGAACCGCTCGCGCGGCACGCTGTTGACGAAGGCGAGCGTGGCCGCGATGCGTGCCTTGAGCTCGTCGACCGTGACCTCCTTGTCCTCGGACGTCGGCGCCTCGGTGCCGGTCAGGCGCGCAACGCCATACTTCGCCGCGTCGCAGGCGATCTGCACCTGTCGCGTCAGCGGAAACATGTCGGGGTACAGCCGCGCCTGCAGCAGCACCGACACGTCGAACTGCCTGGCCTGCGCGTGCGCGGACGCCTTGTCGAGCAGGCCCGACAGGTTCTTCAGCTGCTGGTTGAACACGGGCACCGCCACGTCGTACATCGAGATTGCCATCGTCGTCTCCGCCTTGGGTCGGCAGCCATTGTAGCGGCTACAATGGCGCGATGCTCTGGGTCAAGGCGCTGCACATCGTGTTCGTCACCAGCTGGTTCGCCGGGCTGTTCTACCTGCCGCGAATCCTGGTCAATCTGGCGATGGTCGACCCCGAGTCGGTGGCCGAACGCAACCGGCTGCTGCTGATGGCCCGCAAGCTGTACCGCTTCATGGGGCCGCTGATGCTGCTGGCGCTGGTCTTCGGCCTCTGGCTGTGGATCGGCTACGGCATCGGGCTCGGGCCGGGCAGCGGCTGGATGCACGCGAAGCTGGCGATCGTGCTCGGTCTGCTCGCCTATCACCACGCCTGCGGACACCTGCTGCGCGGCTTCGAGCGCGGTGCGAACCGCCATTCGCACGTCTGGTACCGCTGGTTCAACGAGGCACCCGTGCTGATGCTGCTGGGCGCGGTGCTGCTCGTCGTGCTCAAACCGTTCTGACACCGGGGGCCTCGAACATGGCGACCGCGCGCACGCTGCTGTACTTCATGAACCCGGTGTCGCCGTGGACCTACCTGGGTCACGCGCGGCTCCTCGACATGGCCCGGCGAAACGGCGTCGAAATCCAGATCCGGCCGGTGAACCTGGGCACGGTCTTCCCGCAGTCGGGCGGACTGCCGCTGGCCAAGCGGGCGCCTCAGCGCCAGGCTTATCGGCTCGTCGAACTGGCGCGATGGCGCGACCACCTCGGCGTGGCGCTCAACGTGCAGCCGAAGTTCTTTCCGGTCGCGGGCGACGAGGCCTCGCGCTGGATCATCGCCGCCGACAAGGCGTTCGGCACCGACGCGGCATTGCGGCTGGCGGGCGCCGTGATGCGCGCGGTCTGGGCGGAGCAACGCGACATCGCCGACCTGGACACGCTGGCGGCGATCGCGAACGAAAGCGGGCTGGACGCCGATGTGCTGCGCGCGAGGGCCCCTGCCGCCCAGGCCGACTACGACGCGTATACGGCGGACGCGATCGCGCGGCAGGTGTTCGGCGCGCCGTGGTACGTCTACCGCGACGAGCCGTTCTGGGGGCAGGACCGGCTCGACTTCCTGCAACGCGCGCTCGAGCGCGGATGATCTTCTTTGCGCCCTGCCCCCGCGGGCTGGAGCAGGCGCTTGCCAGCGAACTGAGCGCGCTGGGCGCGCAGGTCCTCGCGCAGCCCTCAGGCGGCGTTCGCTTCGAGGGCGATGCCCATGCCGGACTGCTCGCCAATCTGCACTCGCGCATCGCGAGCCGGGTCCTGCAGGAGGTCGCCAGCGGCCCGTACCGCAGCGAGGACGACCTGTACCGGCTGGCGCACGACACCGAGTGGGAGCGCTGGCACGACACGCAGGCCTCGCTGCGCATCGACCTCAACGCAACCGGCGCGCCCCTGAAGAGCCTGCAGTTCGCGACGCTGCGCATCAAGGACGGCCTCGTCGACCGCTGCCGCGAACGAACCGGCGAGCGCCCGTCGATCGAACGCGTGCGCCCGGCGCGGCGGATCTTCGCCTACCTCGACGCACACCGCTGCACGCTGTACCTGGACTGGTCCGGCGAATCGCTGTTCAAGCGCGGCTGGCGACGCGAGGGATTCGAAGCGCCGCTGAAGGAGAACCTGGCGGCCGGCCTGCTGACGCTGTCGGGGTGGCAGCCGGGGCAGGCACTGCTGGATCCGTTCTGCGGCTCGGGCACGATCGCCATCGAGGCCGCGATGCTCGCGGCGGGGCTGCCCCCGGGCGCCAACCGGCCGTTCGCCTTCGAGCGGATGCGCGACTTCGACCGCGGCGCGTGGGACCGGATGCGGCGCGTGACCCCGCGCGCGCCCGAGGCGACGCCGACGATCTTCGCATCGGACGTGTCGCAGGCCGCGGTCGCAGCCTGCCGGGCCAACCTGCAGCGCAGCGGGCTGGACCCGGGCTGGATCAGGCTGCGCCAGCTGGACGTATTGCACCTGGAAGCGGCGCCGGCCGCCTCGGGCGTGCTGCTGACGAACCCGCCCTACGGCGAGCGGCTCGACGTCAAGGGGCGACAGTCGCTCGCGCAGGCGGACCGTTTCTGGCCCGAGTTCGCGAGCCTGCTCAAGCGGCAGTTCGCAGGGTGGTCGGCGTGCCTGTTCACCAGCGACCTGGATCTGCCGGGCCGGCTGCGGCTGAAGCCGAGCCGGCGCACGCCGCTGCACAACGGGGCGCTGGAGTGCCGCCTGTTCCGCTTCGAAATGGTGGCGGGCTCGGCGCGGCGCTAGACGATGCCGAGGTGCTCGATGCCCTCGTTCAGGTTGCGCTTGTTGCGCGAGCTGTTCAGCTTGATGTTCAGGCGCAGGTCGTTGACCGAATCGGCGTTGCGCAGCGCGTCCTCGTAGGTGATCTTCTCGGCCTCGTAGAGGTCGAACAGCGCCTGGTCGAAGGTCTGCATGCCGTGCTCGCGGGACTTCTTCATCACTTCCTTGATCTCGGAGACCTCGCCCTTGAAGATCAGGTCGGAGATCAGCGGCGAATTCAGCAGGATCTCGACGGCCGGAACCCGGCCCTTGCCGGCCTGCAGCGGCAGCAGCCGCTGCGAGACGATCGCGCGCAGGTTCAGCGACAGGTCCATCAGCAGCTGCTGGCGCCGCTCCTCGGGGAAGAAGTTGATGATCCGGTCGAGCGCCTGGTTCGCGCTGTTGGAGTGCAGCGTGGCCAGGCACAGGTGACCGGTCTCGGCGAACGCGATCGCGTGCTCCATCGTCTCGCGCTCGCGGATCTCGCCGATCATGATCACGTCGGGCGCCTGGCGCAGCGTGTTCTTGAGCGCCACCTCCCAGCTGTCGGTGTCGACGCCGACCTCGCGGTGCGTGACGATGCAGTTGCGGTGCGGGTGCACGAACTCCACCGGATCCTCGATGGTCACGATGTGGCCGTGCGAGTTCTCGTTGCGGTAACCGATCATCGCGGCGAGCGACGTCGACTTGCCCGAGCCGGTGGCCCCGACCATGATGATCATGCCCCGCTTGGACAGCGACAGGTCGCGCATGATCGGCGGCAGGTCCAGGTCCTCGAACTTGGGGATGTGGCTCTGGATCGTGCGCAGCACCACGCCGACGCGGCCCAGCTGCATGAACGCGTTGACACGGAACCGGCCGATTCCGCCCGGGCTGATCGCGAAGTTCAACTCCTTCTTCGCCTCGAACTCGCCGGCCTGCCGGTCGTTCATCAGCGCCCGCGCCAGCTCGGCCGTGTGCTGCGGGGTCAGCGGCACGTTCGAGACCGCCATCACCTTGCCGTCGATCTTGAACGCCGGCGGAAACTCCGCGGTCAGGAACAGGTCCGAGCCGCGCTTGACCAGCATCAGGCGCAGCAGGTCGTGCAGGAACTTGGAGGCCTGCTCGCGCTCCATCGTGGCCGGGCGTGCGCCGGCGGCGTGCTGCGTGCCGGGCGTGTGGGCTTGGGCGACGGTCGACATCGAAGGGACTCCTCGGTTCTGTTGCTCGGCAGCTTCCCGCGGTCTGGGCGTTTCAGCCCGGGAAGTTGTCCTTGTTGGCGGCGGCCGAACGGGCCTCGGCCAGCGAGATCAGGTTGCGCTTGACCAGGTCGGTCAGGCACTGGTCGAGCGTCTGCATGCCGACCGAGGCGCCCGTCTGGATCGCCGCGTTCATCTGTGCGACCTTGGCCTCGCGGATCAGGTTGCGGATCGCCGGCGTGCCGATCATGATCTCGTGCGCCGCGACGCGACCGCTGCCGTCCTTCGTCTTGAGCAGGCTCTGCGAGATGACGGCCTTGAGCGACTCGGACAGCATCGCGCGGACCATTTCCTTTTCCGCCGCCGGGAACACGTCGATGATCCGGTCGATGGTCTTGGCCGCCGACGAGGTGTGCAGCGTGCCGAACACCAGGTGGCCGGTCTCGGCCGCCGTCAGCGCCAGGCGGATGGTCTCGAGGTCGCGCAGCTCGCCGACCAGGATGATGTCGGGGTCCTCGCGCAGCGCGCTGCGCAGCGCGTTGTTGAACGACAGCGTGTGCGGGCCGACCTCGCGCTGGTTGATCAGGCAGCGCTTGGACTCGTGCACGAACTCGATCGGATCCTCGACGGTCAGGATGTGGCCGTACTGGTTCTCGTTGATGTGGTTGACCATCGCCGCCAGCGTGGTCGACTTGCCCGAGCCGGTCGGGCCGGTCACCAGGATCAGGCCACGCGGCTGCATGCTCAGGTCACCGAAGGTCTTGGGCGCGTTCAGCTCCTCGAGCGTCAGGATCTTCGAGGGAATCGTCCGCATCACGGCGCCGGCGCCGCGCTGCTGCTGGAACGCGTTGACGCGGAATCGCGCCAGGCCCGGGATCGCGAACGAGAAGTCGCACTCGAGGTTCTCCTCGTAGTCCTTTCGCTGCGAGTCGTTCATGATGTCGTAGATCATCCCGTGCACCGCCTGGTGTTCCATCGGCGGCAGGTTGATCCGGCGGACATCGCCGTGGACGCGAATCATCGGCGGCAGCCCGGCCGACAGGTGAAGGTCCGAGGCCTTGTTCTTGACGGCGAACGCCAGGAGTTCTGCAATGTCCATCACGGTCCCGATCAGTGAGAGCCCATCTTATGAATCCGGCGGCGCACCCCGCTGAACTGCCCGAGAGGCCGGAGTTGCAGGCGACGGACGGCGACGCCACGTTGTGCCTGAACCACGCAGCCGTGCTGGCGCGGATCGCCGCGGCCGCGCGCGCGGCCGGCCGTGATCCCGGCACGGTCCGGCTGCTGGCCGTGAGCAAGACGTTCGGGGCCGACCGGGTGCTTGCGCTGGCTGCCTGCGGGCAGCGCGCCTTCGGCGAGAACTACCTGCAGGAAGCCATCCCGAAGATGGCAGCTTGCTGCGGGCCGCAGGGGCCCGGGTCGCCCGAACGGTCGGCAGCGGCGCTCGAATGGCACTTCATCGGGCCGATCCAGTCGAACAAGACCCGCGCGATCGCCGAGCACTTCGACTGGGTCCACTCGGTCGAGCGCGAGAAGGTCGCGCACCGGCTGTCGCAGCAGCGCCCCGACGGACTGGCCCCCCTGCAGGTGTGCATCCAGGTCGACGTCAGCGGCGAGGCCACCAAGAGCGGCTGCGAGCCCCACGAGGCACCGGCACTCGCGCGTACGATCGCCGGGCTGCCGCGCCTGCGGCTGCGCGGGTTGATGGCCATCCCGGCACCGACGACGGACCCGCGGCGTCAGCGGGCCCAGTTCGCGCGGCTGCGCGACGTGCTCGAGGCGGTGTGCGCGCAGGGCACACCGCTGGACACCCTGTCGATGGGCATGTCCGACGATCTGGAGGCGGCGATCGCCGAGGGGGCGACGATCGTTCGGGTCGGCACGGCGCTGTTCGGCGCCAGACCCGGGAAATCGGCCGGCGTCAGCCCATTGCCTTGACGGCGGCGGCCAGACGGCTCTTGTGGCGGGCCGCGGCGTTCTTGTGGATGATGCGCTTGTCGGCGATCGTATCGATCACGCTCATCGACGCGCGGAACTGGGCGGCGGCGGCCGCCTTGTCGCCGGCCAGCACGGCCTTGCGGACCGTCTTGATGGCGGTGCGCAGCCGCGAGCGCAGGCTGGTGTTGTGTGCGTTCTGCTTGACGACCTGACGGGCGCGTTTGCGGGCGGAAGCGATGTTGGCCATGCGAGAATCTCTGTTTGCGGTGAGCGGGCCCGGTGCCGGTGCGCAGCCGGTGCGCAATCCGCGCCTTGCGGCGCCTGCGGCCCCGCCGAGCTCACGAATTTTCGGGAAAGCTTTGAATTATAGAGTGATTTGCGCTGCTCGCGCAATTTCCGCCGCCCGGCACCCGGGGGACCGTTGAACCTGGTTCGCTCGGCCGCCACGGTCAGCGGCCTGACGCTGCTGTCGCGCATCACCGGGCTGGTACGCGAGAACCTGACCGCGTCGATCTTCGGCGCCTCGGCGCTGACCGACGCGTTCTTCGTTGCGTTTCGCCTGCCCAACCTGCTGCGCCGGATGTTCGCCGAAGGCGCGTTCTCGCAGGCCTTCGTGCCGATCCTGGCAGCGGCCCGCGAGCGCGGCGACGAATCCACGACCCGCCAACTGGTCGACCACGTCGCGACGGTGCTGTTCTGGGCGCTGGTGGCGGTTTCGGCCGCCGGTGTGGTCGGCGCGCCGGTCCTCGTCTGGGCGATGGCCTCGGGGCTGGCTGCGGACCCCGCGGTGTTCGAGTCGGCGGTGGTGATGACCCGCTGGATGTTCCCGTACATCCTGCTGATCTCGATGGTGGCGCTGGCCGCCGGCATCCTGAACACGTGGCGCCAGTTCGCGGTGCCCGCCTTCACGCCGGTACTGCTGAACCTGTCGTTCATCGGGGCCGCGCTGGGGCTGTCCAGCCGCATCGATCCGCCGATCTATGCGCTGGCCGTCGGCGTCGTCGCGGGCGGCGTCGCGCAGCTGGCCTGGCAGGTGCCCGCGCTGCTGCGCATCGGCATGCTGCCGCGCATCGGTGGCAGCCTGCGGGTTGCGCTGGCCGACCCACAGGTGCGACGCATCCTGAAGCAGATGGGTCCCGCGGTGCTGGCGGTGTCGGTCGCGCAGATCAGCCTGATCGTCAACACGCACATCGCGTCGAGGCTCGGCGCCGGCAGCGTGTCGTGGATCAGTTTCGGCGACCGGCTGATGGAATTCCCGACCGCGCTGCTCGGCGTGGCCATGGGCACCGTCCTGCTGCCCAGCCTGTCGCGGGCGCACGCCGCGCACCGCGCCGATGAGTACAGCGCGCTGCTCGACTGGGGGCTGCGACTGGCGGCGCTGCTGTCGCTGCCGTGCATGGTCGGCCTGGCACTGATGTCCACGCCGCTGACCGCGCTGTTGTTCCACTACGGGCGCTTCGATGCGAACGACCTCGAGATGACGCAGCGCACGGTGCTCGCCTATTCGGCGGGCCTGATCGGCCTGGTGTGCGTGAAGATCCTGGCCCCCGGCTTCTACGGCAAGCAGGACGTCCGCACGCCGTTCAAGATCGCGCTGGTGGTGCTCGCAGCGACGCAGCTGCTCAACGCGCTGTTCGTGCCCTTTTTTGCGCACGCCGGACTGGCCCTGTCGATCGCGGTGGCGGCACTGATCAACGCCGGGCTGTTGCTGTTCGGGCTGCGCCGGCGCGGCATCTACGATCCGAAGCCGGGCTGGCTCGGCTTCGGCTGGCGCCTGCTGGTGGCGCTGGCCGTGATGGCGGTCGTGCTCGGGCTGGTCACGCCGCAGTTCGACTGGGTGGCCATGCAGCGCCAGCCGCTGGTGCGCGCGGCACTCGTCATCGGCATCGTGGCCGCGGGCGCCGCGGTGTACCTGGGCACGCTGGCCGCGCTGGGCATTCGTCCGCGGCAATTCCTCAAGAGGACCGGAGACTGATGGCAATGCACATCCTGTTCGTGGGCGGCGGCAACATGGCCAGCGCGCTGATCGGCGGCCTCCTCGCGCGCGGCACGCCGGCGGCGGCGATCACGGTGATCGAGCCGTCGGCCGATCAGCGCGGCGCGCTCGCCCGCCGTTTCGGCGTCGCGGTTCACGCCGATCCGGGTTCGGTCGCCACGCGCACCGACGTCGTGATCCTGGCGGTCAAGCCGCAGCAGATGCGCGAGGCCGTCCAGGCGCTGCGCCCGGTGCTGTCGGGACAACTGGTCGTCAGCGTGGCCGCCGGCGTTCGCGCCGCCGACCTGTCCCGCTGGCTGGGCGGGCACCGACGGATCGTGCGCGCGATGCCCAACACGCCCGCGCTGATCGGCCAGGGCGCGACCGGGCTGGCGGCGCTGCCCGGCACGGCCGATGCCGATCGCCAACAGGCCGAGCACATCATGCAGGCGGTCGGCGTCACGGTCTGGGTCGATGACGAAACGCTGCTGGACGCCGTGACCGCGGTCAGCGGCAGTGGGCCGGCCTACGTGTTCCGGTTCATCGAGGCGATGATCGCCGGCGGCGAGCGGCTGGGACTGAGCCGCGAGCAGGCGCGGGCGCTGACCCTGCAGACCTTCGTCGGCGCCTCGCGGCTGGCGGCCGACTCCGACGAGGAGCCGTCGGTGCTGCGCGAGCGCGTGACCTCCCGGGGCGGCACGACCGCCGCGGCCCTTGCGGTGCTGGACGAGCGCGGGCTGGCCGAGCACGTCAGCGCAGCGCTCGATGCCGCGTGCCGGCGATCGGCGGAACTCGGTCGCGAATTCAGGTCCTGACACGCAACCGGCGCCCCCGTTCGCGCGCGCCCCGTTGCGCGCGTCACAGGCGTTGCGCGCGTCACAGGCGTTGCGCGCATCACAGGCGTTGCGCGCGTCACAGGCGTTGCGCGCGTCACAGGCGTTGCGCGCGACACAGGCCTGGCGTACATCAGAGGCCTGGCGCGCGTCAGGCCTGGCGCGCAGCGG
>CAYGZN010000095.1:0-9434 GCA_964354355.1 uncultured Burkholderiaceae bacterium
GCACCTGCCGCTTCATGCTGACCGAGGAGGCGCATCACATGTTCGTCGGCGAGTCGGGCATCGCAAGGATCATCCAGCGCACCTGCGAGGCGATGCAGCAGCACCGCACCGACGATCCCGTCAAGCTGCGCGCGATGGGCGTGATCGACCTGCCGACGCTGCAGAAGTACCTGAACTTCCACTACAGCGTGACCAGCGAC
The DNA here is from genome assembly GCA_964354355.1 of uncultured Burkholderiaceae bacterium. Classification (GTDB taxonomy): domain Bacteria; phylum Pseudomonadota; class Gammaproteobacteria; order Burkholderiales; family Burkholderiaceae_E; genus CAYGZN01. The sequence goes on from CAYGZN010000095.1 coordinate 201, forward strand.
CTGTACGGGTCCGAGGTGTCGTCCAACGCCGCGAGCTTCTACACGAACGGCCTGAAGGGGCGGTTCGACGAGACCAAGATCGCCGACGACCACACGCTGCAGTCGGCCGAGTACCCGGTCATGGAGGTCGCGGGTGAGCGCATCGTCACCAAGCACGCGCCGGCGCTGTCGACGCTGAACGAGCGCCTGCGCGACGACTGGATCACCGACGTGCAGGCCGGCGTCGACCGCTGGAACAAGGTGCCGGCCAAGCTGGGCGTGCCGTTTCGCTTCACGCTGCCGCACAAGGGCTTTCACCGCCGGATCGGCCTGTTCACGGAACACCACGTCAGCCCCGACGGGCGCGTGATCTCCGAAGCCGAATGGACGCACCGGCACGCCGACTGGCTGCCCACCGCCGAGGATCGCGTGTTCGTGCACTCGCTGATGGGCCGTGTCGCCGAGCCGGGCAAGTTCGCCAACTGGATCGCGCCGCCGGCGCGCGGCATCAACAACCAGCCGGTCGATTTCGAGTACATTCGGTTCAACTGAACGCCCGCCGCCACCGTCGCAACGGCCCATGAACGCCCCTGTCGAACTGGTCCGCCAGCACCTGATCGATCCGGAGATCTGCATCCGCTGCAACACCTGCGAGGAGGTGTGCCCGATCGACGCGGTCACGCACGACGCGCGCAACTACGTGGTCCGGTTCGACGTCTGCGACGGCTGCAATGCCTGCCTGCCGCCGTGCCCGACCGGGGCGATCGACAACTGGCGGCAGGTGCCCAGGGGCGCGGCGTGGTCGCTCGAGGCGCAGCTGTCGTGGGACGAGCTGCCGGCGCAGGCCGACGCCTCGGGCGACGCCGGCGAGCCGCTGCCCGAGGACGCCGTCGCGCTGATCGCACAGGCCACGGCCGGCCAGGGCGGCGGTGGCGGGCCGCCGTGGTCGGCCGCGCACCCGTACGTGAACCTGCACATGCCGGCGCGGCCCGCGATGGCGACGGTCGCGGGCAATTTCCGGCTGACCGACCAGGAGGCCGGCAGCGACATCCGGCACATCGTGCTCGACTTCGGCCAGACCGCCTGCCCGGTGCTCGAAGGCCAGTCGATCGGCGTGCTGCCGCCCGGGCTCGACGCGCACGGCAAGCCGCACCACATGCGGCTGTACTCGGTGGCCAGCCCGCGCAACGGCGAGCGCCCCGGCTACAACAACGTGTCGCTGACGGTCAAGCGCGTGGTCACCGATCACGCCGGTCTGCCCGCGCGCGGCGTGTGCTCGAACTACCTGTGCGACCTGAAGAAGGGCGACACCGTGCAGGTGGTCGGGCCCTACGGCACCAGCTTCCTGATGCCGAACCACCCGGGCTCCTCGATCATCATGATCTGCACCGGGACCGGCTCGGCGCCGATGCGCGCGATGACCGAGCGCCGGCGCCGGCGCATGGCGCTCAACGAGGGCGGGCACCTGATGCTGTTCTTCGGTGCGCGCGCGCCGGGCGAACTGCCGTATTTCGGACCGCTGCAGAAGCTGCCCCGGGAGTTGATCGACATCAACTTCGCGTTCTCCAGGGTGCCGGGCGAACCCAAGCGCTACGTGCAGGACCGCATGCGCGAGCGCGGCGACGAGCTCGCGCGCTGGCTGCGCGAGGAGGACGCCTTCGTTTACGTCTGCGGGCTCAAGGGCATGGAGGCCGGCGTCAACGAGGCGTTCGCCGACATCTGCCGCGCGCACGGCATGGACTGGGCAGGCGACGTGCTGCCCCGGCTCCGGGCCGAGAACCGGTTCCACGTCGAGACGTATTGACGCGTCGACGGGCCGCGACCCGCCGCGCACCTGGAGACAGCCGATGCCCGAGCTTTCGCGCGCACGCCACGGGGGCGCGGCGCCCACCGTCGAGATTCCCCGCCACTACAACGCCGCGCACGACCTGATCGAGCGCAACCTGCGCGCCGGCCGGGGTGCCAAAGCCGCCTTCGTCGACGACCGCGGCGTGTGCACGTATGCCGAACTTGCGCGACGCGTGAACCGGTTTGCCTCGTCGCTGGCCGGCTTGGGGCTGCGGCCCGAGGACCGGGTCGTCGTGTGCATGCTCGACAGCACCGACTGGCCGGTGGCCTTCCTGGGTGCGATCAAGGCCGGCGTCGTGCCGGTGGCCGTCAACACGCTGCTCAAGCCCCAGGACTACGAGTACATGCTCGGCGACTCGCGCGCCAGCGTGCTGTTCGTGTCCCGCGCGCTGCTGCCGGCGTTCGACGGCCTGGCGGCGCGACTGCCCCGCCTGCGCCACGTGGTGGTGGCGGACCAGGCTGGCGACGGGTCGTTCGACGCGCTGCTCGAGCGCGGCAGCGACGACTTCGAGTGCGTCGAGACCGTCGCCGACGAGCCGTGCTTCTGGCTGTATTCGTCCGGCTCCACCGGCGCGCCCAAGGGCACCGTGCACGCGCACTCGAGCCTCGTGCAGACGGCCGAGCTGTACGCGCGGCCGGTGCTCGGCGTGCGCGAGTCCGACGTCGTGTTCTCCGCGGCCAAGCTGTTCTTCGCCTACGGGCTGGGCAACGGCCTGACGTTCCCGATGGCCGTGGGTGCGACCGCCGTCCTGATGGCCGAGCGCCCGACGCCGGACAGCGTGTTTGCGCGCCTGACCGGCGCGGCGCCGCGGGTGGCCGGCGCCGCCGGGCCGAAGCCGACGATCTTCTACGGGGTGCCCACGCTGTACGCATCGATGCTGGCCAGCCCCGCGTTCCCGGCGCGCGAGGCGCTGGCACTGCGGGTCTGCGCGTCGGCCGGCGAGGCACTGCCGCAGCGCATCGGCGACCGGTTCACGGAACTGACCGGCGTCGAGATCCTCGACGGCATCGGCTCGACCGAGATGCTGCACATTTTCCTGTCGAACCGGCCCGGCGAGGTCCGCTACGGGACGACCGGCAAGCCGGTGCCGGGCTACGAGGTGGCGTTGCGCGACGATGCCGGCGCGCCGGTCCCCGACGGCGGGATCGGCGACCTGTACATCAAGGGCCCGACGGCGGCCGTGGGCTACTGGAACCAGCGCGAGAAGTCCCGCGCCACGTTCCAGGGCGAGTGGACCCGCAGCGGCGACAAGTACGTGCGCGACGCCGACGGCTACTACACGTACGCGGGCCGCAGCGACGACATGCTCAAGGTGGGGGGGCAGTACGTGTCGCCGTTCGAGGTCGAGAGCGCGATCGCGTCGCACTCGGCCGTGCTCGAGGCGGCCGTGGTCGGGGCCGCCGATGCCGACGGCCTGGTCAAGCCGCGTGCGTACGTCGTGCTCAAGGACCCCGCGCAGGCCGGCGACGCGCTGGCCGAAGCGCTGCGCGCCCACGTGAAGGACCGGCTGGCGCCGTTCAAGTACCCGCGCTGGGTCGAGTTCGTCGAGGAGCTTCCCAAGACCGCCACCGGCAAGATCCAGCGCTTCCGGCTGCGCGGCTGAGCAGGGCGGCGTCGACGCGCGGCGTCGATGAACCGTGTCGATGGGCGGCGTGCGTGCGCGGCGTCGGTGGGCAGCCTCGTTATTCCCGGCGGTTCGATGCTCAGGTCGACCGGTTCGTTCCCGATCGGGCGCATCGGGCCCATGCTTCGCGCCAGGAGCACACGATGCGATTCGATTCGACGAATTCCTGCCGGCTGGTGTCCGAGGGTGACGCCGGCCGCATCCTCCCGGCGCCGCCGTGCTGATCCCGCCGGACGACCGGTGCGGGCGCGCCGGGCGCAACCGTTCCGACCGGGTGGCGGTGGCCGTGGCGGGCGCCGCGGCGTGAGCGTCGCGCGCGAGGGGCCGGCCGGGCGCCCGGCGCCGACTGCCGGCCGGCCCGGCAAGGTGTGGTTCGTCGGGGCAGGGCCCGGTTCGCACGATCTGCTGACCGTGCGTGCGCTGCGGGTGCTGGCGCGCGCCGACGTCGTGCTGCACGACGCACTGGTTCCGGCGCAGATCCTGCGCTGGGCGCCCGCAGCCGTGCTCGTGCCGGTCGGCAAGCGGTGCGACCGCCCTTCGACGGGGCAGCGCGACATCGACCGCGCGCTCGTCGAAGCCGCCCGCCGCCACGCGAGCGTCGTGCGCCTCAAGGGCGGCGACCCGGCGGTGTTCGGCCGACTCGACGAAGAGATCGATGCGTTGCAGGCCGCAGGCATCGCGTGGGAGGTCGTCCCGGGCGTCACCGCTGCCAGCGCAGCGGCCGCCGCGGCGGGTCAGTCGCTGACCCGGCGCGGCGACGCGCGTCGCGTCACGATCGTCACGCCGCGCAACGGGCGCGGCGAGCCCGACAACGACCGGTGGGCCGACGGACTCGACGAACATGGCACGATCGTGCTGTACATGGCCGGGCGGGTCGCCGCATCGTGCGCGCAGGTGCTGCTCGATCGGGGATTCGGGCCCGACGTTCCGGTGGTGGCGGTGCGCGCCGCGTCGCTGCCGGGTCAGGACGTGCGGTGGACGACGCTGGCCGGGATGCGGGCCGGGTTCTTCGACGACGGCCAGCCGGTTGCGCTGCTGGTCGGGCGGGCGTTGACCGACCGGCGTCGCGCCGCAGTGCGCAGCGGCGCGACGCCCCCGAGGCCGACCTGCACGGAGCCCGCGGTGTTCTGAGGTATTCTTGCGGCAAGTCGCCTGCCGCCTCCTGCATCCATGTCCACGCCTGGCTGGCCTGCGCCGAACGCGCGCCGGGTGGCACCCTCCGAAGACACCGATCCTCCCGCGAACGATCCGTCCGGCCTGAAGCGGCTGGTCCGCGCGTTGCGGCGTGGAGATCGCGCGTGGACGGCCGCGTCGGCCGCGCGATTCGATCGCTGGCTCGATCGCCTCGAGCGCGACGAGGCGCACCGCGACCCGGTCCGGCGGGCGCTGCTCGACATCGTCGAGCGCTCGCAGCACATCGCGTTCTTTGCGGACCTGGGCGTGCTGCCGCCCGACGGCTTCGCGGTCGAGATGCGCCAGCGCGTGCTGCACAAGCTGCTGCCCGCCGACTTCGACACGGACCAGCTTCGCGACTGGGCGCTGCAGCTGTTCGGCTCGCAGCGTGCCGCCGCCTGGGCGCTCTCGGTGCCGCTGGACCGCTGGCGCCGGCTGGGCCCGCTGCTGGGGCTGGATGCGCTGCCCGAGCCCTCGCGGCGGCGGCTGCTCGGCGAGTTGTTCGAGGCGCTGAAGATCCTGTCGGCGCGAATCGCGTCGGTCGGGGTCGATCCCCTGGTCGCGAAGGTCCACCCGGACGCCTGGCGCTCGGCGTCGCCGTTTCTCGAGCAGCAGCACGAGGTGCGCGTCTACGTCGACGGCTATGCCCGCGCGCTGCTCGAGGGCCGCGCGCCGACCGAGGACGACCGGCACCTGCGGGTGCTGCTCGACCAATGCCGCGGCGTGGTCCGCCGGATCCGTCGCAATACGAGCCAGACAGGCGTGACGATCCGCCTGACCTACAAGCTGCAGCGGCTGATCGAGATCGTCGAGCGGCTCGAGGCGCTGCTCGACCTGGTGGATTTCACGGCCGCCGCCGACCGCCGCGCCGACGCGTGGATCCGCTTCATGCGGCTGCAGGTCCGGGCGTGCAGCGACGCGACCAGCGTGCGCGCGATGTGGCGCAAGGGCACGAACCTGGTCGCAGTGGAGATCACCGAGCACGCGGGCCGCGCCGGCGAGCACTACATCGCCGCCGACCGCTCGCAGTGGTGGGCGATGCTGCGCTCAGCGGCCGTGGGCGGTTTCGTGATCGCGTTCATGGCAATCGTCAAGCTGCTGCTGACGGCCTTGCACCTGCCGCCGCTCACCGAAGGTGTGCTGGTGAGCCTGAACTACGGGCTGGGATTCGTGCTGATCCAGTTGCTGCACGGCACGGTGGCGACCAAGCAGCCGGCGATGACCGCGGCCCGCATCGCGGCCGAAATCGGAGAGGCCCGCGACGGCGAGCCGCGCGCGTGGGTGCCCCGCGTGGTCGAGCTGCTGGTCGCCGTGTGGCGCAGCCAGTTCATCGCGGTGGTGGGCAACGTCGGCGTCGCGGCGCCGCTGGCGGCGCTGCTGACGTTCGGGGCGCTCAGCGCGGCGGGCGTCTCGCCGGCGAGCGCGGACAAGGCGCGCGTGCTGCTCGATCAGCTCGACCCGCTGTCGCTGGCGCCGCTGTACGCAGCGATGGCCGGCGTGTGCCTGTTCCTGTCGGGCGTCGTGTCCGGGTACGCGGACAACCTCGCGATCTTCCATCACCTGCCGCGTCGCATCGGCCGGATGCCGCTGCTGGCGCGCACGCTCGGTCCGCGCCGGGCGGCCGCGGTCGGCGACTACGTCGAGCACAACTTCGGCGCGCTGGCGGGCAACTTCCTGTTCGGCTGCATGCTGGGCGGCGTCACGCTGTCGGGGACGCTGACGGGGCTGCCGCTGGACATCCGCCACGTGGCGTTCGGATCGGCGAACCTCGGCGTGGCGTGGGCCACGCTCGAGCAGTCGCTGGCCTGGCCGGCGGTCGCCTGGGCGGCGCTGGGGGTTGCGGTGATCGGCGCCATCAACCTCGCGGTCAGCTTCTCGCTGTCGCTGGCGCTCGCGCTGCGCGCGCGCAGGCTCGAGGTGAGCGGGATCGCCGCGTTGTGGCGGGCACTGGCGTGGCGGGCGATCAGAAAACCGCTCGATCTGGTCCGCCCGCCGCCGCCGTCCTCCTTATAATCGTCGTTCCTCACCTGAAAGGCCCGCCCATGAACCCCCATTCCCGCTCGCGCCGTGCGCTGGTCGTCGCCACCTCCCTCGCAGCGGCGGTGGCCGCGTGCCCGATCGGTGCGCTGGCACAGAACAAGCTGAAGGTCGCCGCGGTCTACACGGTGCCGGTCCAGCAGCAATGGGTCAGCCGGATTCACAAGGCGCTGAACGCCGCGCAAGACCGGGGCGAGATCGAATACGTGTTCGCCGAGAGCGTCGCCAACGCCGACTACGAGCGCGTGATGCGCCAGTTCGCGGAGAAGGGCAACCAGTTCATCGTCGGCGAGTCGTTCGCCGTCGAGTCGGCGGCCCGCAAGGTGGCCAAGGACTACCCGAAGCTGTCGTTCCTGATGGGGTCCTCGGGAAAGCCGCAGGCGCCCAACTTCTCCGTCTTCGACAACTACATCCAGGAACCGGCCTACCTGACGGGCATGATCGCGGGTGGCATGACGCGCAGCAACCGGATCGGCATGGTCGGCGGCTACCCGATCCCGGAGGTCAACCGGCTGATGAACGCGTTCATGGCGGGCGCGCGCGAGGTCAACCCCAAGGTCCAGTTCTCGGTGACCTTCATCAACTCGTGGTTCGACCCGCCCAAGGCCAAGGAGGCGGCGTTCGCGATGATCGACAAGGGCGCGGACGTCATGTACGCCGAGCGCTTCGGCGTGTCCGATGCCGCCAAGGAGAAGGGCAAGCTCGCGATCGGCAACGTGATCAACACGCAGGAGCAGTACCCCGACACCGTGGTCGCCTCGGCGCTGTGGAACATGGAGCCGACGATCGATCGGGCCCTGAAGGCGGTCAAGGACGGCACGTTCAAGGCCGAGGACTACGGCCCGTTCTCGATGATGAAGTACAAGGGCTCCGAGCTGGCGCCGCTGGGCACGTTCGAGAAGAAGGTGCCCGCCGAGCTGGTGGCCCGGGTCAAGGAGCGCGAGAAGGCGATCCTCGACGGCAAGTTCACCGTCAAGGTCGACGACACCCAGCCCAAGGCCACCGCCAGGTAGCCGGCACCGGTCCGGTCACCGCTGCCGCAGCCCGATGACGGCGTGCACAAGGCCGCCGGTGCTGCGCCTGTGCGGCATCACGCGCCGGTTCGGCTCGCTGGTGGCCAACGACGACATCTCGCTCGAACTGGGCGAGGGCGAGGTGCTGGCGCTGCTGGGCGAGAACGGCGCCGGCAAGTCCACGCTGGTGTCGATCCTGTTCGGGCACTACGTGGCCGACGCCGGGACCATCGAGGCGTTCGGCCGGCCGCTGCCGCCGGGGGACCCGGCCGCGGCGCTGGCCGCGGGAATCGGCATGGTCCACCAGCACTTCACGCTGGCTGACAACCTCAGCGTGCTGGAGAACGTGCTGATCGGCGTCGAATCCCTGTGGCGGCCGTTTTCCGATCGCCGTGCCGCGCGGGGACGGCTGCTCGAGCTGTCGCGGCGCTTCGGGCTGGCCGTCGATCCGCACGCCCGCGTCGCCGACCTGTCGATCGGCGAGCGCCAGCGCGTCGAGATTCTCAAGGCGCTGTACCGCGACGCACGGATCCTGATCCTGGACGAACCGACCGCGGTCCTCACACCGCAGGAGAGCGAGCGGCTGTTCGCCACGCTGCGGGCGTTCGTGCAGGCGGGCCTGTCGATCATCTTCATCTCGCACAAGCTCAACGAGGTCATGGCGGTCAGCCACCGCGTGGCGGTGCTGCGCCAGGGCCGGTTGCAGGCCATGCGGGCGGTGTCGGAGACCGATGCCGGGCAGCTCGCCCAACTGATGATCGGGCGCGACGTGGTGCTGCCGCAGCGGCGCAGGGCTGCGGGCAGCGCCGCCGTCGACGCGTGCGGCGGCACGCCGGCCGCGGCCCTGGTGCTGCGGGACGTCTGCGTCGGCCCGCCGGGGCGGCGATCGCTCGATTCGGTGTCGCTCGCCGTCGCACCCGGCGAGATCGTGGCAATCGCGGGTGTCGCCGGCAACGGCCAGCAGGCGCTGGCCGACCTGCTGTGCGGCCTGCTCGCCGCCGAATCGGGGGAGGTCACGGTGTCCCAGGCCGCGCTCGCGGCCGATCCGCGGGCCTGGATCCAGGCGGGCGTCGGGCGCGTGCCCGAGGACCGGCAGCACCGGGGCGTGGTCGGCGAGGCCTCGGTGACCGAGAACGCGGTGGCCGAGCGCTACCGCGACGCGCCGTACGCGCACCACGGTTTCGTCGACCGGTCGGCGATGCGCGAGGCTGCGCAGGCGATCGTGCGCGAGTTCGACGTCCGCTGCCGCAGCCTCGAGCAGCCGGCTCGCCAGCTGTCGGGCGGCAACATGCAGAAGCTGATCCTGGGTCGCGTGCTGTCGCGCGCACCGATGCTGCTGATCGCCAACCAGCCCACCTGGGGGCTCGACGTCGGCGCGGTCGCCGAGGTGCACGACCGCCTGCTCGCGGCGAGCGGCGCGGGCTGCGCGGTGCTGCTGATCTCCGAGGAGCTCGAGGAGATCTTCGCGCTGGCCGACCGGATCGCGGTGATCTCGCACGGGCGCCTGTCGCCGGCGCGCGCGGCGACCGAATGGACGACCGAGACGCTGGGCCTGGCGA
>CAYGZN010000096.1:0-4831 GCA_964354355.1 uncultured Burkholderiaceae bacterium
GGTGCACGTAGACCATGCCGATCATCACGGCCACCGGCGAATAGAGCAGCTCGAGCGGGCCCAGCACGATGATCCACGCGTACACGCGGATCAGCAGGTTGCTGGCGAACGGCAGGATCAGCAGCAGCACCATCAGGTCGCGACGCGCCCGCGGGCTGCGCGCGATCAGCAGCGCCAGCGGATAGCCCAGCGCCAGGCACACCAGCGTGGTGCCCGCCGCCACCGCGAACGACTTCGCGAACACCAGCGCGAACACCCAGTCGCTGAACAGGAACGCATAGCTGTCGGGCGTCAGGCCCGTGTCGGGCCCGCCCGGCACGCCGCGCAGCGGCCACCACGGCGCCAGCCCGCCGAACTCGCCGGGATGCCGCACCGAGGCGGCCGCCATCATCAGCGCCGGCAGCAGGAAGAACAGCACCAGGAACACCGACGGCGGCGCGGTCACCAGCCAGCGCTGCCAGCGCGCGCCCGACCGCTCCCGGTGCGGCTCGCGGCTCGCAACCGGATGCGTGCCGCGGCGCGGTTCGCGTTGCGGCTCAGCCATCGAGGAAGCTCCCGATCCGCTCGGACCACGCCAGCTCCACCGGTTCGCCCGCCTCGAAGAAGCGAGCGCGGCCCGGCGCGCTGTTCGCGCGCAGCGCCTCGAAGCGCGTGCCGTCGGGCAGCGCGACGATGTACGTCGTGACGTCGCCCACGTACAGGAAGCCCAGCACGCTGCCCCGTGCGCGATTGGCGAGGTGCCCCAGTTCGCCCGGCGCCCCGAGCACCACCTGCTCGGGGCGCAGCGCGAGCCAGCCCGGCGTGCCGGGCACCGGCCGCGGCGGTCGCGGCGCCAGCACGCGCCCCACGTGCTCGACCTGCAGCTCGACGGCGTCGTCCTGCACCCGCTCGAGCCGCGCCGGCAGCAGCGTGCAGTGGCCGATGAAGTCCGCCACGAAGCGGTTGCGCGGGAAGCCGTACAGGTGCGAGGGCTCGTCGAGCTGCTCGATGCGACCGGCGTTCATCACCGCGATCCGGTGCGACAGCGCCAGGGCCTCGGGCTGGGAGTGCGTGACGAACACGAACGTGATGCCCAGCTCGCGCTGCAGACGGATCAGCTCGACCTGCATCTGCTCGCGCAGCTTCGCGTCGAGCGCACCCAGCGGCTCGTCCAGCAGCAGCACCCGTGGCAGGTCGGTCAGGGCCCGCGCGACGGCCACCCGCTGCTTCTGGCCCCCGGACAGCTCGTGCGGGTAGGCGTCGGCCTTGTCGGAAAGCGCCACCAGCGCCAGGACCTCGGCGACGCGGCCAACGACCTCGGCGTCGGACCGGCCGGCCACCCGCATCGGAAAGGCCGCGTTCTGCGCGACCGTCAGGTGCGGGAACAGTGCGTAGCTCTGGAAGACCGTGTGGATCGGCCGCTGCTCGGGCGCGACCCCGGTCATCGGCTTGCCGTCGAGCACGATCTGGCCGCCGTCGGGCTCGTCGAAGCCTGCAAGCATGCGCAGGATCGTCGTCTTGCCGCAGCCCGACGGGCCCAGCAGCGTAAAAAACTCCCCCGCCTCGACGTCGAAACTGACGTCGTCGACGGCAACGAAGTCGCCGAAGCGTCGGGTCAGGTTGCGGACTTCCAGCAGCGCCATCGGTCGCCAGTATTCGGCGTGCGGGCCGCGCGCATCTTGACGCAGCGCAAGAAAGGCCCGGCGCGGCCGGCGGGTCGTGGCGGCCTTTCCGGTCCGCACCGGAATTTGATGCAGATCAAGGAGCGCGCACCCGCGCACCAGCGATGCGCTCGAGCCGGCACATACTGTCGCCATGCGACGACCCCTGCACACCGTGCTCATGTGTCTGCTGGCGCTGCTGCTGGTTGCGGCACACGTGCTGCCAGTGCGCGCCGTTGCGACCAGTCCGGCGACTGCGACGCACGCACCGGGCGGGCCGTGCCAGTCCTCGACGATCGATACCACCACCCACTTGGACCACTCCTCGGACGGTGTGGCAGCGGCCGCGGACCACGCGTCGCTGTGCGCTGCGCTGTGCGCGGTGGCCAGCCAGGTGGGCATGCCGGTGGCCGCGCTGCCGGCGAGCGCGCCGCCGAGGTTGCCTGCGCCGACGTTCTTCGAGCCGCTTGCGCTCGGCGAGGCGCGCCCGCCCGCCACCCCGCCGCCGATTCGCTGATCCGACCGGGCCGGCGCGAGCGCCGCGCCTGCCTCAGGTGAACTGCCTGCGCACCCGCGTGCCCCGTGCACGGCGCCGTGCCGCAGCCGCTGTCGACACACCGAACGGATCAATCCAGATGAACATGACCCATTACATGGAACTGCTTGCGCAGAACCAACCCTGGAACCTGCTGCTCTTCATGGCCGTGCCCGTGATACTGGCCGAGACCGTCGCCATTACGGAGCTCTACGTGCTCTACCACCGGCCCCGGGGCGGCGGGGTGCTCGCGCTGAATCGGGCGGCGAGCATCGCCGGCGGCGTCTACTTCCTCGGCGTCTTCGTGTATCTGCTGCGAAACGCCGTGATCCCCATCACCACCGCGGGGGCGTGGCGCGGCCCGGCCGACGTCATTGCGGTCGGCGCGTACCTGCTCGGGGTCGTTCCGCTCGTGGGCATGGCCCTGCTGGACCTGCGTCTGGTCGCCCGGGGTGCAACCGACGAGCGCAGGCTGAGACTGCACGCCGGCTGCGTCGCGCTGTTCCTCGTCGTCGCGCACGTTGCGATGATCTTCGGGATGCTGGACCCCGCCGTGCTGCAGGGCGGCGAACCCGGCGCCATGCCGCCGGGCATGAAGCACTAGGCACAGCGGGCGACGGGGGGCTGCCGCGAGCGAACGCGGCAGCCCTCGCGCCGGGCAGGCGTTATGATCGCGGACACCCGACCCGCCGCGACGCGTGGCGGCAGGTGCGACGGTTCACCCACCCGCGAGGTCCCGATGCTCAGCCCAGCCGAGGTCGCGCAGTACCACGAAGACGGCTACGTCGTCCCCGATTTTCGCGTGCCCGCCGAGACCCTCGAGGCGATCAAGGCCCGGCACGCGGCGCTGCTTGCGCAGCGGCCCGACTTCCGGGACTACTGCCCCGCGCTGCTCGACCACGATCGCGGCTTCCTGTCCTACGCCAACAACGACGGCATCCTCGATCGGGTGGCGCAGCTGATCGGCCCGGACATCGCGCTGTGGAACATGAGCTTCTTCGCCAAGCCCGCGGGCAACGGCAAGCGCACGCCGTGGCACCAGGACGGCGAGTACTGGCCGATCCGGCCGCTGGCCACCTGCACCGCCTGGCTCGCCGTGGACGACTCCACGCCAGAAAACGGCTGCCTGCGCGTGATCCGGGGATCGCACACGGCGCGCGCCCTCAAGGCCCACCACACGGTGGCCGCGGGCGACGTGACCCTCACCCAGGAGCTCGACGCGCGCGAGTACGACGAGGCCGACGCCGTCGACATCGTGCTGAAGGCGGGCCAGCTCTCGCTGCACGACGTCTACCTGCTGCACGGATCCGAGGCGAACACCTCGCCCCGGTCGCGGCGCGGCATGACGATGCGGTTCATGCCCACGACCAGCGTGTTCGATCGCGACCTGGCGCGCCGCAAGTCGCGGGAGATCAACATCGTCGACCACTCGGTGCGGCCCGTGTTCCTGCTCAGGGGCGTCGACCGCAGCGGACTCAACGCCTTCACCGACCTGTAGCGGCGCACGCGCCGGGAGCGACGTCATGCATGCCGCGACCGGCTCGACCGTCCACCCACCGAGGTTGCTCCGATGAAAGTGTTCCTCGTGTATTGGCACCCCGAGCCTCGCAGCTTCAACGCGGCGATGTTCCGGACGGCGATCGAAACGCTGTCGACGGCCGGGCACGAGGTCATGACCTCGGACCTGCACGCCATGCGCTTCGACCCGGTTTCCAGCCGAAGCAACTTCACGACCGTCAAGGACCCGGACTACTTCAAGCCGCAGGTCGAGGAGGCGTACGCAACCGAGATGAACGGGTTTGCGCCGGACGTCGAGGCCGAGATCCGCAAGGTCGAAGGGTGCGACCTGATGATCTGGCAGTTTCCGCTGTGGTGGTTCGGACTGCCCGCGGTTTTGAAGGGCTGGGTCGACCGGGTGTTCGCGATGCAGCGAACCTACGGCGGCGGGCGCATCTACCAGTCCGGCGTGTTCCGTGGCAAACGGGCGATGCTGTCGCTGAGCACGGGCGGGCCCGAGCAGGCCTATGTCGAAGGCGGCCTCCAGGGCGACATCTCGGGCATCCTGCGGCCCGTGCAGCGGGGCGTGCTGCAGTTCCTGGGCTTCGACGTGCTGGCGCCGCAGATCGTCTACGGCCCCGCCCGCATGACGAACGACCAGCGCACGATCGCGCTCGCGACCTACGCCCGGCGCCTGCAATCGATCGGCTCCGAGTCACCGATCGATGTCGGCCCCTACTGACGGCGGGTCCCCCGCGGGCGGTGGCGACCCGCGCACCGTCCCGTGCATCGCACTGCTGCAGGGCATCAACGTCGGTCGCGCACGGCGCGTCGCGATGAGTGCGCTGCGCGATCTCCTCGAAGCGCTGGGTTTGCGCGACGTCCGCACCTTGCTCAACAGCGGCAACGCCGTCTTCCGCGGGAGCCCCGGCGTCGAGGCGACGGCCCTGGCGATCCGGGCTGCCATCGAGGCCCGGTTCGGGTTCTCCGTGCCCGTCATCGTGATTACCGCCGAGCAACTGAAGGCCATCGTTGCCGAGAACGGACTTCCCCAGGCCACCGGCGATCCGTCCAGGCTGCTTGTCGCGTTCGTCTCTACCCGCACCGCGCTCGACCGAGCCCGGGACATGCTTGCACAATCGTGGGCGCCTGAAGCCCT
>CAYGZN010000096.1:4931-9410 GCA_964354355.1 uncultured Burkholderiaceae bacterium
GCCACCGCGCGCAACTGGACCACCGTGCTCAAGCTGCAGGCCGCGGCCGGCGCAAGCCAGCAGGCCACCTGAGGCTTCCCGCTGGCGCGGGCGCTTCGTCTGGTGCCGGAGGCGGGACTCGCCCACATCCTGCGGGCCCGGCCGGGCTTGCAGGCCCGGCCCTTTCTCGCCCCGCGCGCAGGGTGCGCAGGCACCCTGCTCTGCGGCACCAAACAAAACGCCCGCTGGCGCGGGCGCTTCGTCTGGTGCCGGAGGCGGGACTCGCCCACATCCTGCGGGCCCGGCCGGGCTTGCAGGCCCGGCCCTTTCTCGCCCCGCGCGCAGGGTGCGCAGGCACCCTGCTCTGCGGCACCAAACAAAACGCCCGCTGGCGCGGGCGCTTCGTCTGGTGCCGGAGGCGGGACTCGAACCCGCACACCATTGCTGGTACCGGATTTTGAGTCCGGCGCGTCTACCTGTTCCACCACTCCGGCAGGGTCAGCGCCGGATTATCGACGATCGCCGGATCCCGGGCAAACGGACTCACGTGCCTTGTCAGACCAGCATGACCCGGAAGCGGGGACCGCCGGGCGACGGTATCCGCGCAGACGGCACGGTACCCAAGCCCAGCCCCGGCACGCGCTCCGGCCTCAGGCCTGTCCGGCTGGCTTCGCCGCCGGGTCCGAGGACTTGCCGATCCGATCCATCTCGCGCTTGATCGACAGCGCATCCAGTTTGGCCAGCGGCAGCGATGCAAACAGCTCGATGCGCCGCTTGAGCACCAGGAACGCGTCGAAGAACGCGCGTCGCCTCTGCTCGATCGTGCCTTCGACCGCCGCCGGGTCCGCCACGCCCCAGTGCGCGGTGATCGGCTGACCGGGCCACACCGGGCAGACCTCGCCCGCCGCGTTGTCGCACACGGTAATCACGAAGTCCAGCGGCGGGGAATCGGGCCGCGCGAACTCGTCCCAGCTCTTGCTGCGCAGGCCCTCGGTCGGCAGGCGGTTCTGCTGCAGCAGTTCCAGCGCCAGCGGATTCACCGTGCCGTTGGGGTGGCTGCCGGCGCTGAACGCCTGGAACCGGCCCCGGGTCACACCCAGGTGCCCGGCCAGCGCTTCGGCCAGGATGCTGCGCGCCGAGTTGCCGGTGCACAGGAACAGCACGTTCAGCATTCTGTCGGACGTCATCGCCCACTCCCGGTCAGCAAATGGCCCGAGCCCTCACGCGATCGCGCCGGTGCCCGCCTTGCCCAGCGAACTGTGGCGCGCATCGATCCCGTGGACGACGTTGACCACGTACTCGGCCAGGTTCTTCGCGTGATCGGCGATGCGCTCGATCGACTGCACGACGAATACCATCGCGAGCGAAATGGAGACGGTGTCGTGATCCTCGGTCATCTTCCTCATCAGCTGCACGACCAGCTGGTCGCGCAGTGCGTCCACCTCGTCGTCACGGGCATCGAGCCGGGCCGACACCGTTGCGTCCTGGCGCACGAAGCCGTCGATCGCCTCGCGCAGCATCTGGCCGGCCAGATCGGCCATCCGCAACACCGGTTCGATCGGGACCGGCAAGTCGTGTCCCTCGAACTGCTGGGCCTTCAGCGCGATCTTCTTGGCTTCGTCGCCGACCCGCTCGAGGTCGTTGATGCCGTGGATCACGCCGATGATCTCGCGCAGGTCGATCGCGAGCGGCTGGCGCTTGGCGATGATCTGGTTGCAGCGCAGGTCGGATTCCATGTGCAGCCTGTTGACCTCGTTCTCGTCGGCGAGCACCTGCATCACCAGCCGCAGGTCGCCGTAGTGCACGGCCTCGATGGCTCGCGCCAACTGACGCTCGACCAGACCGCCCATCGCGGTGATCGAGCTGCGCATCGCATCGATGTCCACGTCGAAGGCTCTCAGCGTGTGTTCGGTCATCGCCCTTCTCCTAGCCGAAGCGGCCGGTGATGTAGTCCTCGGTCGCCTTCTTGGTCGGCTTGATGAAGATCTGGTTGGTCTCGCCGAACTCGATCAGCTCGCCCAGGTACATGTAGGCGGTGAAATCCGAGATTCGGGCCGCCTGCTGCATGTTGTGGGTGACGATCGCGATCGTGTAGTCGGCCTTCAGCTCGTTGACGAGCTCCTCGACCTTGGCGGTCGAGATCGGGTCGAGCGCGCTGGTCGGCTCGTCGAGCAGCAGCACTTCGGGCTTGACCGCGACCATCCGCGCGATGCACAGGCGCTGCTGCTGGCCGCCCGACAGCGACAGCCCGCTCTGCTGGAGCTTGTCCTTGACCTCGGTCCACAGCGCGGCCTTGCGCAGCGACCACTCGACGCGCTCGTCCATCTGCCGCGGCGTCAGGCTCTCGTATAGGCGCACGCCGAACGCGATGTTCTCGAAGATCGTCATCGGGAACGGCGTCGGCTTCTGGAAGACCATGCCGACCTTGGCGCGCAGCATATTGACGTCCTGGTCCTTGTCGAGGATGTTCTTGCCGCCGAAGACGATCTGCCCCTCGGCCCGCTGCCCCGGGTACAGGTCGAACATCCGGTTGAAGGTGCGCAGCAGCGTCGACTTGCCGCAGCCCGAGGGTCCGATGAACGCCGTCACCTTGTGCTTGGCGACGTCCATGGACACCTTCTTCAGGCCTTGGAACTTGCCGTAGTAGAAGTCGAGGTCCCTGACCTGAATCGTGCTCTCGAGCTTCGGCAAGGGGCTGGGTGCAGTGCGTGCGGCGATCGCGTCCATCCTGTCGTTCCTGTCGTCGAATGCCTGCTCAGGCCTGGACCTTGTCGCGGAAGACCACCCGCGCCACGATGTTGATCGCGAGCACGATCAGTGCGATCAGCGCCGCGCCGCCCCAGGCGAGCTGCTGCCAGTCAGCGTACGGGCTCATCGCGAAGTTGTAGATCACGACCGGCAGGTTGGCCATCGGCTGGCTCATGTCCGCCGAGAAGAACTGGTTGTTCAGCGCCGTGAACAGCAGCGGCGCCGTCTCGCCGATCATGCGCGCAATCGCCAGCAGCACGCCGGTCACCACGCCCCCCCTGACCGCACGCAGGGTCACCGCCAGGCTCACCTTCCAGCGCGGCGCGCCCAGCGCGAACGCCGCTTCGCGCAGGCTGCCGGGCACCAGGTTGAGCATGTTCTCGGTCGTTCGGACCACCACCGGGATCGCGATCAGCGCCAGCGCCAGCGAGCCCGCCCAGCCCGAGAAGTGCTTGACCGTGGCGACCGCAAGCGCGAACACGAACAGGCCGACCACGATCGATGGCGCCGACAGCATGATGTCGGTGACGAAGCGGGTGGCCGCCGCGAACTTCGAGGTCTTGCCGTACTCGGCCAGGTAGATCCCGGCCAGGATGCCGATCGGCGTCGACACGAGCGTCGCGAACCCGACGATCATCAGGCTGCCGAGGATCGCGTTGGCCATGCCGCCGCCCGCGGTGCCCGGCGCCGGCGTCGACTTGGTGAAGAAGTTCAGGTCGAGCGCGGCAAACCCGTTGTAGAAGAGCGTCCACAGGATCCACAGCAGCCCGATCAGGCCGAGGGCCATCGCCGCGCTCGACAGCGTCAGCCCGACGGCGTTGGTCAGCTTGCGGCGCTGGTACAGACGGGTGCTCATCGATGCGTCCTCAGATCCCGGCCTTGCGGGTGCCGCGGTCGGTCAACCACTTGGCCAGCCCCAGCACCACGAAGGTGATCACGAACAGCAGCAGGCCCAGCGCGAACAACGCCGGCACGTGCAGCAGCGGGTCCGCCTCGGCGAACTCGTTGGCGAGCGTGGATGCAATCGAATTGCCGGGGGCGAACAGGCTCGACGAGAGCCGGTTGGCATTGCCGATCACGAAGGTGACCGCCATCGTCTCACCCAGCGCCCGGCCCAGCCCGAGCATCACGCCGCCGATGACGCCGACGCGCGTATACGGCAGCACCACGTTGCGGACCACCTCCCAGGTCGTGCAGCCCAGCCCGTACGCCGACTCCTTGAGCACCGGCGGGACGGTCTCGAACACGTCGCGCATCACCGACGCGATGAACGGGATCACCATCAGCGACAAAACCATGCCCGCGGTGAACACGCCGATGCCCAGCGGCGGGCCCGCAAACAGCGGCAGGCCGGTCGCGATCATCAGCGGCTGCAGGTACTGCTGGAACAGCGGCGCCAGCACGAACAGGCCCCAGATGCCGTAGATGATCGACGGGACGCCAGCCAGCAGCTCGATCGCCGTGCCCAGCGGCCGGCGCAGCACGAGCGGGCAGGTCTCGGTCAGGAACAGCGCGATGCCGAAGCTGATCGGCACCGCGAACAGCAGCGCGATCGTCGACGTGACCAGCGTGCCGAAGATCGCGATGGCCGCCCCGTAGACGTCATCGGTCGGGCTCCAGGTCGTGCCATAGAAGAATTCGGTGCCGAACTTCCGGAACACCGGCACCGACTCGAAGAGCAACGACACGACGATGCCCAGCAGCGCCACCAGTACCAGCGCCGCGAAGCCGAGCGTCACGGCGTGGAACAGC
>CAYGZN010000097.1:0-9394 GCA_964354355.1 uncultured Burkholderiaceae bacterium
CGGTGCCGACGCGCGCGGAGGTGTCCGACGTCGCCAACGCCGTGCTCGACGGCACCGACGCCGTGATGCTGTCGGCCGAGACGGCCGCGGGCCGGTACCCGGTCGAGACGGTCGCGGCGATGGCGCGGGTCTGCGACGAAGCCGACCGTTCCGGATCGTTCGCGCTCGACAAGGAGTTCCTGAACCGCACCTTCGGCCGGATCGACCAGGCGATCGCGATGGCGGCGCTGTTCACCGCCGCGCACATGCGCGTCAAGGCGATCTGCTCGCTGACGCAATCCGGATCCACGGCGCTGTGGATGTCGCGCCTGGACTCGGGTGTGCCGATCTACGCGCTGACGCCCGAGGAGGGCAGCCGCCGCCGGATGTCGCTATACCGCGAGGTGCACCCGGTGCTGTGGGTGTTCAAGGCGGCCGACCGCGAGAACCTGCTGCTCGAGGCGGAGCAGAAGCTGGTCGACCTGGGCATCGTGACCCAGGGCGACCTGATGCTGATGACCATCGGCGAGCCGATCGGCAAGTCCGGCGGCACCAACACGCTGAAGATCGTGCGGGTCGGCGATCGCGCGTAGGCCGCCGGTCCGCCCGCAGCCGGCCGTGCGCCCGCCGACCGCGGATCGCGGATCGCGGATCGCGGATCGCGGATCGCCGCCCGGGTGGGCGGATTTCACGGCCCGCAGCGCCCGGCCCGGGCATAATGACGATCTGGGACTTTCGCAGAGCCCCGTGGTGGACGGCCCGGTCCGGGGCTGTGCGAAATTTCACACAGGAGTCCGACCATGCCCCTCGTTTCGATGCGCCAGCTGCTCGATCACGCCGCCGAGAACGGCTACGGCATCCCCGCGTTCAACGTCAACAACCTCGAGCAGGTCCAGGCCATCATGGCCGCTGCGGCCGAGCTCGACGCGCCGGTCATCATGCAGGCCTCGGCCGGGGCCCGGAAGTACGCCGGCGAGCATTTCCTGCGGCACCTGATCGAGGCGGCCGTCGAGTCGTACCCGCGGGTGCCGGTCGTCATGCACCAGGACCACGGCCAGTCCCCCGCAATCTGCAAGGGCGCGATCGACCTGGGCTTCACGTCGGTGATGATGGACGGTTCGCTCAAGGAAGACGGCAAGACGATCGCGTCGTACGACTACAACGTCGAGGTCACCCGCAAGGTGGTCGACATGGCGCACGCGGTCGGCGTCACCGTCGAGGGCGAACTGGGCTGCCTGGGCTCGCTCGAGACGATGAAGGGCGACAAGGAGGACGGTCACGGGGCCGAGGGCACGATGACGCGCGAGCAGCTGCTGACCGATCCGGAGCAGGCGGCCGACTTCGTCAAGCGCACCCAGGTCGATGCGCTGGCCATCGCGATCGGCACCTCGCACGGCGCCTACAAGTTCTCGCGCAAGCCGACCGGTGACATCCTGGCGATCTCGCGCATCAAGCAGATCAACGCGCGGTTGCCGAACACGCACCTGGTGATGCACGGGTCGTCGTCGGTGCCGCAGGAGCTGCTTGCCGAGATCCGCGCCCACGGCGGCGCGATGAAGGAGACGTACGGCGTGCCGGTCGAGGAGATCCAGGAAGCCATCAAGTACGGCGTGCGCAAGATCAACATCGACACCGACATCCGGCTCGCGATGACCGGGGCGATCCGCCGGTACCTGGCCGAGCACCCGGACAAGTTCGACCCGCGCGATTACCTGAAGCCGGCGCGCGAGGCCGCCAAGGCAATCTGCGTTCAGCGCTACACGCAGTTCGGCTGTGTCGGCCAGGGCAGCAAGATCGCCGCGACGCCGCTTTCGGTGATGATCTCGCGCTATCGCAAGGGCGAGCTCGCTCAGGTCGTCGTCTGATCCTGCCGGGCCGGCGCCGCGCCGGCCCGAATCGAAGGCTGCCGCTGCGGGCACGTGCCCGGCGGCGGTCTGCAGTACGATGACGCGATGGATGCTTCCCCGCGCGATCCGGCGCGCGTGGCCGCCGGCTTCGAATTGTCGTCGCTGGCGCCGGGCTTCTACGACGACCCGTATCCCACGTACCGCGCGCTGCGCGAGCACCAGCCGGTGCGCGTGCTGGACAACGGCAGCGTGTTCCTGACCCGCTACGACGACGTCGCCGACATCTATCGCAGCCCGGCCGCGAGTTCCGACAAGAAGCTGGAGTTCGGCCCCAAGTTCGGCGCCACGCCGCTGTTCGAGCACCACACGAGCAGCCTGGTGTTCAGCGACCCGCCGCTGCACACGCGGGTGCGCAAGCTGCTGCTGGGCGCGGTGAACCAGCGTGCGATCGGCCGCATGGAGCCCGGCGTCGTCGCGCTCGTGGATACGCTGTTCGAGCGGATGGCCGAGCGCATGGCCCGCGACGGCGAGGTCGACCTGATCGAGGACTTCGCCGCGGCCATACCCGTCGAGGTCATCGGAAACATGCTGTCGTTTCCGCGCGAGGATCGGGGCCCGCTGCGGGGCTGGTCGCTGGCGATCCTGGCGGCGCTGGAGCCGGCGCCCACCGCATCGATGCTCGACGCGGGCAACCGAGCGGTCGTCGATTTCGTCGCCTACCTGAAGGACCTGATCGCGCACCGGCGCCGCCACCCGATGGATCCCGAGCAGGACGTGCTGACGCGCCTGATCCAGGGCGAGGTCGGCGGCGAGCGGCTGTCCGAGCTCGAGCTGCTGCACAACTGCATCTTCCTGCTCAATGCCGGGCACGAGACGACCTCGAACCTGATCGGCAACGGACTGCAGACGCTGCTGCGCTTTCCGGCCGAGCAGCGCCGCCTGCGCGAGGACCCGGCGCTGCTGGCGCCGGCAATCGAGGAGATGCTGCGCTACGAGAGCCCGCTGCAGTTCAACAACCGCGTGCTGACCGACGCCGTCTCGATCGGGGGGCGGCGGTTCCCCGCGGGCACGTTCGTGACGCTGTGCATCGGCGCCGCCAACCGCGACCCGGCCCAGTTCACCGACCCCGAGCAATTCGACGTCGCGCGCCGCCCCAATCGCCACCTCGCGTTCGGCCACGGCGAGCACGCGTGTGCCGGCATGAACGTGGCCCGGATGGAGGGGCGCGTGGCCATCGGCAGGCTGCTGACCCGCTTCGCGGTGCTGGAGCCGGCGCGTGCCCCGCAGCGCGACCGTCGGGCCCGCTTCCGCGGATTCACGACGCTGCCGGCACGCGTGACGGGCGGACGTTCGCCGCCGGCGGGCGCGTGAACGCGCGGCGCGCCATGGATCGGCGCGCAGGCGGTCGGCGCGCAGGCCGTCGGCGCGCGGCGCGCTCGCTCGCCGTGCTGCTGGCCGGCATCGCAGTCGCCTCGATCGCGAACGCCCAGGCGACCGGCGTGCTCGTGCTCGAGTGGCCGACCCTGCCCGCGCGCGCGACGATGCCGGCCGCGCCGGTCCCACCGCCGACGCAGCGGCTCGGGCCCGTCGAGCCCACGGCCACGCGATCCGGCGCGACGGCCCCCGTCGACGAGCCGGTGCCCCGCAGCGACGCCGAGCGCCAGATGCTGGAGCGCGAGGCGCAGGCGCGACGCAGCGTGCAGTCGACGATCGACGAGCAGGACCGGCGGCTGCGCGGCGCCCTCGCGGCGCCCGTCCCCGCGGCGCCGTCCACGCTGCACAACTGCGGGCCGGCGGGTTGCTTCGACAGCGACGGCCGCTTCCTGTACCGGTCCGGCCCGGTGCTGATCACGCCCGGTGGGCGCCCGTGTGTGCCGGCGACGCCCGGCGGGCCCTGTTGACCGCCGGCGTTTCGCGGGGTTGTCACGGTGCGGAGCCGTCACGGCGTGCGGCGGACGTGGCGACCGGCTTGCGCGGATCGGCGGCTGCGGTAGGCTTGTCGACGGGGAGGGGACACGATGCCCAAGTTCGCAGCAAACCTGTCGACGATGTACAACGAGGTGCCGTTCATGGAGCGTTTCGGCGCGGCGGCGCGCGACGGCTTCAAGGCGGTCGAGTTCCTGTTCCCGTACGCGTTCGAAGCCGACGCCATCGCGGGCGAGCTGCAGCGCCACGGCCTGCAGCAGGTGCTGTTCAACACCGTGCCCGGCGACTTCGACGCCGGTGAGCGCGGGCTGGCCGCGATACCGGGCCGCGAGGCTGAGTTCCTCGACGGGGTCGATCGCGCGCTCGACTACGCGCAGGCGCTGCGCTGCGAGCGGATCCACGCGATGGCGGGGCTCATGCCGGCCGCGGCCGACCGCGCGCGCTGGCGGGCGACCTACGTGGGCAACCTGCGCGAGGCCGCGCGCCGCTGCGCGGCCCGCGGGGTGACGCTGCTGATCGAGCCGATCAACACCCGCGACATCCCGGGGTTCTTCCTGAACACGCAGGCCGACGCACATGCGATCGTCGCCGAGGTCGGCGCGCCGAACCTGAAGGTGCAGATGGACCTGTACCACTGCCAGATCGTCGAGGGCGACCTGGCCGAGAAGATCCGCCGCTACCTGCCCGGGGTCGCGCACATGCAGATCGCCGGCGTGCCGCAACGCCACGAGCCCGACCTGGGCGAGGTCAACTACCCGTTCCTGTTCGGGCTGATCGATTCGCTGGGCTACGACGGCTGGATCGGCTGCGAGTACCGGCCGCGCGCGGGCACGTCCGCGGGCCTCGGCTGGATGCGGCGCGCGGCTACGTGATCGCCGCGTGGACCAGGTTGCTGACCCGGTCCAGGCGGACCGAGTGCCAGGGGTCGGGCACCCGGTTGTTGGTGATGTAGGCGAACGACACGCCGGACTCGGGATCGGCCCAGCAGTACGACGAGCCGACGCCGCCGTGGCCGTACGCGGTCGGCGCCGCCAGCGCGCCCAGGCCGCGCACGTTGGGTGTGGTGCCACGCAGGTGCGGGCCGAGCCCGCGGTGCATCGGCATGCCCATGAACTCGTCGACCCGGTCACCGGTGTGGTTGCGAAGCGCATAGGCCAGCGTGCGCGGCGACAGCAGCCGCTTGCCGGCAAGCTCGCCGCCCGCCAGCATCATCTGGTACAGCGCCACCATGCCGCGCGCGGTGCCGTAGGCGCCGCCGCCGGGCGCGCCGCCGCGCCGCCAGGTCTCGCCGTTGCTCTCGTCGAGCGGGCGCAGGCCGCCCTCGGGGGCGGGCTCGTGCATGTCGGAGACGCGGTGGTCCTCGCTCGGCGGCAGGCCCACGAACAGGTCGCGTCCCAGCCCCAGCGGCTCGATCACCGCGCGGCGCACGTGCTCGCGGAAGTCGCGCCCGGTCAGGGTCTCGATCAGCGTGGCCAGCACCCAGTGCGCCGACAGCGCGTGGTATGCGATGCGCGAGCCCGGCGTCCACTCGAGCGTGAAGTCGCAGACCGAACGGTGCATCGCCTCGTGGTCGTCCCAGCCGTCGCGCGCCAGCACGGCATTCGGAAAACCGCCCTGGTGCGTGATGACCTGCAGCACCGTGATGTCGCGCTTGCCGTGGCGCGCGAACGCGGGCACGTGGTCGCTGACGCGGTCCGTGAAACCGAACGCACCCTGCTCGGCGAGCTGCCACAGCGCGACCGCGATCAGCACCTTGGTGTTGGAGTACAGCAGCCACAGCGTGTCCGGTGTCGCGGCCTGCTCGTGCGGCGTCGTGCGGGCCCGCCCGAACGTCCGCTCCAGCAGCAGCCGGCCGTGGCGGGCGAGCGCGATCTGGCAGCCGGGGTAGCGGTCCTCGGCGATCTGGCGTTCGATCAGCTGGATCAGCCGGTCGATCTGGTCGGCGCGCAGGCCGGCGTCGGCGAGCTCGCCGGCAGGCAGGGGGAACGTGTTCATGCCGCCATTGTGCCGGGCCGCGACGCCGTTGGGCAGCGACTCAGGCAAAATGTCGGAACGCGACCCCCTCCACGCCTGCGCTGCACCGCCCGATCCCGATGGCCACCCCCCTCTACGAAAGCACGCTGCGCTCGCTGCCGCTGCTGGGACGCGGCAAGGTTCGCGACAACTATGCGGTCGGCGAGGACCGGCTGCTGATCGTCACGACCGACCGGCTGTCGGCGTTCGACGTGATCATGGCCGAGCCGATCCCCGACAAGGGGCGCGTGCTCAACCGCATGGCGCTGTTCTGGTTCGACCGGCTGGCCGGCGTCGTGCCCAATCACCTGACCGGCGTGGCGCCGGAGTCGGTGGTCGCGCCCGACGAGGTCGCGCAGGTCGCCGACCGCGCGATGGTCGTCAAGCGGCTGCGGCCGATCCCGGTCGAGGCCGTGGTCCGGGGCTACCTGATCGGGTCGGGCTGGAAGGACTACCAGTCGACGGGCTCGGTCTGCGGCATCGCGCTTCCGGCCGGACTGCGGATGGCCGAGCGCCTCGCGCAGCCGCTGTTCACGCCGGCGCACAAGGCCGAGAGGGGCCAGCACGACGAGAACATCACGTTCGCGCGGATGAGCGAGGCCGTCGGCGCCGACCTGGCGCTGCGCATGCGCGACGTGTCGATCGAGCTGTACCGCCGCGCCAGCGACTACGCGGCCACGCGCGGCATCATCATCGCCGACACCAAGTTCGAGTTCGGGCTGGACGCGGCGGGCACGCTGCACCTGATGGACGAGGTGCTCACGGCCGACTCCTCGCGCTTCTGGCCGGCCGATTCGTACCGGGTCGGCGTGTCGCCGCCCAGCTTCGACAAGCAGTTCGTGCGCGACTACCTCGAGACGCTCGCCGGCTGGGACAAGCGCCCGCCGCCGCCGCCGCTGCCCGCCGACGTCATTGCGCGGACTGCCCAGAAGTACCGCGAGGCGCTGCAGCGCCTGACGGGCCAGACGCTGTGACGGCGGCACGCCGCGCCGGATGCGCGGGCCGGTCGCGCGCGGTCTAGAATCTCGGACCGTGCGCCGTTTCCGGAGTTCCCGATGACCGACGTTTCCCCGCTGGTCGGGGTCGTGATGGGCAGCAGCAGCGATTGGGACGTGATGCAGCACGCGGTCGCCGTGTTGCGCGAGTTCGGCGTGCCGCACGAGGCGCGCGTGCTGTCGGCCCACCGCATGCCCGACGACATGTTCGCGTACGCGCAGGCGGCCGCGTCGCGCGGGCTGCGCCTGATCATCGCCGGGGCCGGCGGCGCGGCGCACCTGCCCGGCATGATCGCGTCCAAGACCACGGTCCCGGTCTGCGGCGTGCCGGTGCCGTCCAAGTACGTGCGCGGCGAGGATTCGCTGTGGTCGATCGTGCAGATGCCGCGCGGCGTGCCGGTGGCCACCTTCGCGATCGGCGAGGCCGGCGCCGCCAACGCGGCGCTGCACGCGGTCGCGGTGCTGGCCGGCACCGATGCGGCGCTGGCGCTTCGGCTCGAATCGTTCAGGGCGCGCCAGACCGAGGCGGCGCGCTCGATGACATTGCCGCAGGCGTGAGCGACGCGGCCACGCCGGTGACACGGATCGTTCCCTCGCCGCCGCTGCCTCCGGGCGCCTGGCTCGGGCTGCTGGGCGGCGGCCAGCTGGGGCGCATGTTCTGCATGGCTGCGCAGAGCATGGGCTATCGCGTGTGCGTGCTCGACCCGGGCGCCGACAGCCCCGCCGCGGCGGTGGCCGACCGCCACCTGCGTGCCGGGTACCTGGACGTCGCCGCGCTCGACGCAATGGCCGACCTGTGCCGGGCGGCCACCACCGAGTTCGAGAACGTGCCGGCCGCGGCGCTCGAGCGGCTCGCGTCGCGCTGCGTGGTCAGCCCCGCCGCCGCATCGGTGGCGATCGCACAGGACCGCATCGCCGAGAAGGACTTCGTGCGCGGCGCCGGCGTCGACGTGGCGCCGTACCGGGCCGTGCTGCGCGAGGCCGACCTGGCCGCCGCCGAGGACGCGCTGTTCCCCGCGATCCTCAAAGTCGCGCGGCTGGGCTACGACGGCAAGGGCCAGGCCCGCGTCGCGGGCCGCGCGCAGGCCGCCGCCGCGTTTCGCGAGTTCGACGCGGTGCCATGCGTGCTCGAGAAGCGCCTCGACCTGGCGCTCGAGCTGTCGGTGGTCGTGGCGCGCGGCTTCGGTGGCGAGCGCGTCGCCTACCCGGTGGCCGAGAACGAGCACCGCGGCGGGATCCTCGCCGTGTCGACGGTGCCCGCGCGCATCGACGCGGCCACCGCGCGGCGCGCGATCGACACCACGCCGCTGATCGCCGACCGGCTCGACTACGTCGGCGTGCTGTGCGTCGAGTTCTTCCTGCTGGCCGACGGGCGGCTGGTGGTCAACGAGATGGCGCCGCGCCCGCACAACTCGGGCCACTACACGATCGACGCCTGCGTGACCAGCCAGTTCGAGCAGCAGGTGCGCGTGCTGGCCGGGTTGCCGCTCGGATCGGTGCACCAGCACGAGCCCGCCGTGATGCTCAACCTGCTCGGCGACTGCTGGTTTGCCAGTGCCGGCGCCGACGCGATCCGCGAGCCCGACTGGTCGGTCGTGCTGCGCCACCCGCGCGCCAAGCTGCACCTGTACGGCAAGTCGCAGCCGCGGCGCGGCCGCAAGATGGGCCACGTGACGGTGCTGGCCGACACGCAGCGGGCCAGCGTGGAGGTCGCCGCCACGATCGAGCGGCAACTCGGGATCCGCGCGTGATCGTGGCTCCGACGGCGCAGGCCGTCGAGCAGGCTGCGCGCGCGCTGCTCGCCGGCGGGCTGGTCGTATTCCCGACCGAGACGGTCTACGGACTGGGCGCCGACGCCGCCAACCGCGACGCCGTGGCCGCGATCTACGCGCTCAAGGGCCGCCCGCCCGATCACCCGCTGATCGTGCACGTGCTCGACCTCGGGCAGGCCGCCCGATGGGCTCGCCTCGACGAGCGTGCGACGCGGCTCGCGCGCCGGTTCTGGCCCGGGCCGATGACGCTGATCCTGCCGCGCGCGGCCACGGCGCCGGCCTGGGCCTGCGGCGGCCAGGACAGCATCGGCCTGCGGATTCCGTCGCACCCGGTCGCGCGCGCGCTGCTCGAGCGCTTCACGGCGCTCGGCGGCTCGGGTGTCGCCGCGCCGTCGGCCAACCGGTTCGGCCGCGTCAGCCCCACCTGCGCCGAGCACGTGCGCGACGACCTCGGCGCCGACGCACCGATGATCCTGGATGGCGGGCCGTGCGACGTGGGCGTCGAATCGACGATCGTCGACCTGACGCGCGCGCGCGCGGCCGTGCTGCGTCCCGGCCGGATCGACCGGCGCCAGCTGGAGGAGGCGCTCGGGCAGGCGCTGGGCTCGGCCGGCGCGGACGATGCGCCGCGGGCCTCGGGCACGCTGGCCGCGCACTACAGCCCGGTGACCCCGGTCGAGCTCGTTGCGGCGCGCACGCTGCAGTCCCGCCTGTCGTCGCCCGAGTGGCAGGGCCGGCGCGTCGCCGTGTGGTCGCGGGTCCGCCCGGGCTTGGGGGCGGGCCATGGGGCGGGCGGCGCGGGCGGCGCGGGCGGCGGCGCGGTGCTGGTCCGCTGGGCCGCGCTGCCCGATTCGCCCGAGCG
>CAYGZN010000098.1:0-7535 GCA_964354355.1 uncultured Burkholderiaceae bacterium
CGCGTGCGTGGGCCGCGATGCCTGCGTAGACCGCGATGCGTACGTTGAAGCCCGGCGCTACGCGGTGCGGATCACCGAGATGTGCTCGGTCCCGCTCTCGGGCAGCCAGACTTCGCCCGGACGGCCGAGGATCTGGCGCACGTTGGCGCCGCCGCGCGGCAGGCTGACCGTCTCGAAGCGCTCGGTCGCCGGGTCGAAGCGCACGATCGCGTTGGCCGCCCAGTCGGCCACCCACACGATGTCGCGCTCGTCGACCCAGACCGCATACGAGCGCGGCGACTCGCCGGGCGGTCGCCACGTACGCCAGGTCCCAGCCGCGGGATCGTGCATCGACAGGTTGCCGCTGGCCCACTCGCTGACCCAGATGCGGCCGCGGCTGTCGGACCACACCCGGCGCGCGCCTTGGCGCGGCGTGGGTGGCTCGACGACGACCGACCCGCCGGTGCGCCGGTCGATGCGGGCAATGAACGAGCCGGCCAGCGAACACCACCAGACCTCGCCCGCCGGCGTCGAACAGATGCCGTACGGGCCGCGTCCGCGCGGCGATTCCTGCACCGTCACGACCCCGGTGCGCACGGCGACCTTGCCGACGTAACCGCTCTGCCCGGTGAACCACAGGTCGCCGTCGCCGTCGAATGCACAGGTGTTCAGGTTGGCGTACGGCGTGCCGGCGGGCAGCGGGTAGAGCCGGACCTCACGGCTGGGCCACGCGACGCGTGCGATCGCGTTCTGCCCGCCGTCGGTGATCCACGCGGCGCGGTCCGGTCCCTGGATCACGCCGTGCGGCGACGAGCGCGGCCCCAGCGCCACCAGCTCGGTCCTGCCGCTGGCCGGATCGAACCAGCCGAGGTGCCCGCTGGCCTGCGCGGTGAACCACACGCCGCCATCGGGCGCCGGGGCCAGGTCGTGAATGCCGGTGCGCCGCGGCGTGGCCAGCGGCCACGACTGCAGGCGGGCGCTCTGTGCCGAAGCCGGACACGGCGCAAACGGCGCGACGATCGCAGCCGCGCCACCCAGCCCGTAGCCCAGCACACGTCGACGTTCGGAGTCGGTCATCGGGTGCATGGTGCACCGATCCGTGCGACGCGTGAAGCCCCGCCGACGCTTCGCCCCGCGGGCGCATCGCGCGCGCCGCTCTGCCTGCACTAGAATCGCCGAATACATCCGGGGAGACGACATGCGGCACGCCGGGCGGGTCCGCGCGTTCACCGTCGTCGCGGCCTTCGTCGCGGCCGTCGTCGTCGCGTCACGGGCGGGCGCCGACGCGTTCGCCGACACCGAAGTCCGCTTCGAGCACGACGCCCGCACGCGCAGCGCGCTGGTGCACGTCCCGGCGACGCTGGCGCCGGACACGCGCGCGGTGCCGCTGGTGCTGAACTTCCACGGCGGCGGCGGCCACGCCGCCAACCAGCGCGCCTATTCCCGCATGGACCGGCTCGCCGACCGCGAGGGGTTCATCGTCGCGTACCCCAACGGCACCGGGCCCCTGGCGGACCGGCTGCTGACCTGGAATGCCGGCAGGTGCTGCGGCCAGGCGGCCAGCCGGAACGTCGACGACGTGGGCTTCGTGCGCGCGCTGATCGATCGGCTGGCGGACCGCTGGCCGATCGACCGCTCGCGGGTCTACGCGACCGGTCTGTCCAACGGGGCGATGATGAGCTACCGGCTGGCGATCGAGCTGCCGGACCGCATCGCCGCGATCGCGCCGGTGGCCGGCTCGATGGTCGCCGCCGGCCCCGGCGGCCGCGCGATGCCGATCCTGCATTTCCACAGCGTCGACGATCGCCGCGCGCTGTTCGCCGGGGGCCTCGGCCCGCCCTTCCCGTTCACCGACGTGCGCGTCGAGCACCCGGATGCGCTCGAGGTTCTGCAGCGCTGGGCGGCTTTCGAGGGCTGCACGCTGCCGGCCGTCGAAACCGCGCGGCGCCGCGGCGCCGCCGGCTCGGTCGGCGAAGGCCACGGCGCGACGCGGCTCGAATTCCAGGGCTGCCGCGACGGCAGCGCGGTCGCGCTGTGGCGGCTCACCGGCGCGGGCCACGTGTGGCCGGGCGGCCAGCCCGACTACCTGCCGCGCCTGCTCGGCCCCGGGACCGACGTCATCGATGCCAACGAGGAGATGTGGCGCTTCTTCTCCCGGTTCTCGCTGCCCAGGACACCCTGATGACCTCGACCCCCGCCCGACCCCGCGACGGATCCGCAACGAGGCCCCCGGCGCGCATCGCGCTGATGGGCGCCGGCCTGATCGGCCGCGAGCACGCGCGACTGATCGCCGCGCACCCGCAGGCGCAACTGGTTGGCATCGCCGACCTGTCAGCCGAGGCGCGCGCGCTCGCGCGCGAACTCGACGTGCCGTTCTTCGACGACTCCGAGCGCATGCTCGCGCAGACGTCGCCCGACGGGGCAATCGTCGCCCTGCCCAACACGCTGCACCTGCCGGCCGGCCTCGCGTGCATCGCACGCGGCATTCCCGTGCTCGTGGAGAAGCCCGTCGCCGACACGGTGGCAGCCGCGATGAGCCTGGTGCACGCCGGCGAGGCCGCGGGGGTGCCGATCCTCGTCGGCCACCACCGCCGCCACAGCCCGGACATCCAGGCGGCGCGCAGTGCGATCGCGCGCGGCGAGCTCGGTCCGATCGTGGCCGTGCACGGCATGTGCCTCGTCAAGAAGCACGAGCGCTACTACGACGCCGACTGGCGACGCCGGCCCGGTGGCGGCCCGCTGCTGATCAACGCGATCCACGACATCGACTGCCTGCGCTGCCTGTGCGGCGACATCGACAGCGTGTCGGCGATCGCCTCGAGCGCCGCGCGCGGCTTCGAGGTCGAGGACACGGCGGCGGTGGTCATGCAGTTCCGCAATGGCGCGCTCGGAACCTTCCTGCTCAGCGACGCGGTGCCGTCGCCGTACTTCTGGGAGACCGCGTCGGGCCAGGCGCTGTACTTCCCGGCCCAGCCGGCCAATGCCTTCGTCATCGGCGGGCGCAATGCGACGCTGGCGGTGCCGGCGATGGACCTGTGGCGGCACGAAGGCGATGGCGACTGGCGCGACCCGCTGGTGCGCCGCCACCTTGCGCCCGAGCGTGCCAGCTGCTACGTGCGCCAGCTCGACAACCTGGTTGCCGTGATTCGCGGCCTGGCCGAGCCGGTCGTGACCGGCCGCGACGGCGCGATGACGCTCGCGGTCACGCTGGCGATCGAGCGTGCGGCGCGCGAGCGCCGGCCGGTGTCCGTCGACGAGATGTTCGATTGAGCGCGCGGGCTCAGCCCAGGCGCGCGCGCAGGAACGCCAGCAGCCGGCCGCGGGAGTCTTCGCGCGCGGCGGGGTCGCCGCCGACGGTGACGCCCTGGCCGGGGTTGGCGCCGTTGGGCACGTCGCGGCGCACCCGCGGCGACAGCGTGCCGTCGAACCCGTGGTGCGCACCGGGATACACGTGCAGCTCGATCGGCGCGGACGCGGCGGCGCGCACGTTGGTCCGGCGCGTGAGCTCCAGGCACGGCCCCGGCGGCGTCCAGTCGTCGTTGCCGCCCAGCAGCATCAGCAGCGGCGTGACCGGCTCGTAGCCGCGCCGGAGCGTGTCCGAGCAGCCGGGGTAGAAGGCCACGGCCGCGCGCGGCTTGACGGGCGCCTGTGCGACCGCCGGCCACACGCCGTTGGTCGAAGCCAGCACGGTGCTGCCGCCGTGGGACCAGCCGACGATCGCCAGTCGCTGGGGATCGACGCCCACCTGGGCGCGCAGCCACTCGAGCGCACCGAGCGCGTCGCGCTGCCGATCGGCCTGCGTGATCTGCCGCGCACCCTGGCGCTGCGTGCACAGCTCGCGCTCGCCGCGGCTGGTGAACGAGTCGAGCACCAGCGCGTGCCAGCCTTCCCCGGTGAGCAGGTCCGCATACTCGCGCATCCGCTCGGACAGGCGCCCGTCCCGTGCATAGGCGCCGCCACAGCCGTGCAGCAGCACGACGGCCGGGCGCGGGGACGGATCCGGCACGCGATACCAGCGGCCACGCAGCGACTGCGGCTCGGCGCCCGGCGCGGACATCGAGTTCACGATCACCGGCGCGCCGGCGACCGGCTGGGCGAACGCCGCGGGCGCGACGGTCCACGCGACGGCCAGCGTCGCCACCCCCCGCAGCCCAAGCGCGACGATCGCGCTGGCCGCGTGCGCGCGGCGCGTCGTCACAGCGCCTCGCAGGTCTGGCGGATCGCGCGCAGCATGTACCAAGGCGTCTGCGTCGGGATCGTGCAGCCCGGCGACAGGATGAAGTTGCGCCGGCCGATCTGGCGCGTGCAGTCGCGCACCTGGTCGCGCAGTTCGGGCAGCGACATCTCGGTGATCGCCGACTCGTCCACGCCGCCCATCAGGCACTTCGGCGTCATCGCCCGCATCTCGGCCAGCGACGGATTGCCCTTGAGGCGGTCGGATACGCTGACCACCTCGCACGGATAGTCGAGCACGCGCCGCACGTCGAGGCTGGTGCCGTGGATGTGCAGCGCGCGCACCATGCCCGCCATCGCGTCGAGCATCCGCACCTCGTACGGCCGCATGAAGGTGCGAAAGGTCGGGTCGTCCACGCCACGCGTTGCCGGCGGCACGATCGCGCTGTTGATCGAGTAGAACACGCCGTCGCAGCCCGCCTCGCGCACCTCGGCCATGTAACGGCACATCGTGTCGCACACGGCCTCGAGCATGCGGTGCGCCTCGTCGGGGTGCTGGTAGACGAATCGGGCCTTCGTGTAGCCGACGCGCCGGAACACCTGCTGCAGCGGATCGAAGGTGGTGATCATGATCGGCATGTCGGGGCCGAACTCGGCCCGCAGCAGCCGCACGCACTTCAGCTCCTCGGCGAAGCTGGGCGAGGACATCGGCTGCGGCACGAAGCGCAGCATGTCGGCGGGCGACTCGAGCGTCTCCATCCCCGGCGGCAGCGGATAGCGGAAGTCGTTGACGACCTTGCAGATGTCCCAGTCGAAGTCGTGCACGAAGCGCGCGTGGCGCATCGCGTGCTCGGTGCCGCCCAGCGCGTCGGTCGCGTAGTGCACCCAGGCCGTGCAGGGCGGCCGGTCCACGGGCTCCCCGCGAACGGCTGCCACGAAGCGTTCCCGGCGGGTCATCGTGTCGGTCATCGGTGCGGGCCTCAATCGATCTTCGCGCCGGAGAACTTGACCACCTCGCCCCACTTGCGGATTTCCGCGTCGAGGTGGCGCGCCAGGTCCTGCGGGCTGCCGCCGGCGGGCTCCAGGCCCATCGCGATCAGCTTCTGGCGCGACGCCGGGTCGGCCAGGATCCTGTTGACCGCGTCGTTGAGCCGGCGGATCGCCTCGGGCGGCGAGCCCTTCGGGAACAGGAAGGCGAACCAGGTCTGCGACTCGATCGGCAGGCCGAGCTCCTTCATCGTGGGCACGTCCGGCAGCACGGGCGAGCGCTGCGCCGCGAGCACCGCGATCGGGCGCACCTGCCCGTTGGCGACGAACCCCTGGATTCCGGTGACCAGCTGGAACATCACCTGCAGCTGGTCACCGACCAGGTCGAGCGTGGCCTGCCCGACGTTGTTGTACGGCACGTGCACCATGAAGGTGCGCGTCTGCTGCTTGTACAGCTCGGCCGCGAGGTGCATCGAGCTGCCGTTGCCCGACGACCCGTAGTTGAACCGACCCGGATTGCGGCGCACGTACTCGGTGAACTCCTTCAGGTCCTTGGCCGGGAACTTGTTGTTGACCACGAGGATGTTGGAGACTCCGCCGATCAGCACGACCGGGTCGAAGTCCCTGACCGGATGCCAGTTCAGGCTCGGGTACAGGCTGATGTTCGTGGCCAGCGTGCCCGCCCACGAGAACAGCACCGTCGTGCCGTCGTTGGGCGCCTTGGCGGCCAGCGCGGCCCCGATGTTGCCGTTGGCCCCGCCGTGGTTCTCGACGTAGAAGCGGCTGTTGAACTGCTTGGTCAGTTCGTCGGCGAAGAAGCGCGAGACCGGGTTGGCCGTGCCGCCCCCCGCGTTGGCCGGAACGATGATGCGCACCGGCTTGGTCGGCCACGTATCGGCCTGCGCGTGCGCCAGCGGCACGGCGCCTGCCGCCAGCGCGGCGGCCACGGCCAGGGTTCGGCATCGATCAAGCATGGGAACTCCCGAGGCAAGGATGGTGCAGACGCGTCGCGCCGGGCGGCGCCGGTCCCGGGGCGAGCCGGGCCGCGGGTCCAGCTCCCGGGCACAGAACCCCGATGATAGACCAGGCCGGGGGCCCGGCACGCCCCCGTAAGGCCGCCCCCGTAAGGCCGCCGTCAGCCGCAAACGGCGATAATGCGGTCCTCACCAGCGTCCTCAGGCCCTGACCAGCGGCCACAACCCCCGGGAGACCCAGCATGCGTGAAGTCGTCATCGTCAGCGCGGTCCGCACCGCCATCGGAACCTTCGGCGGCAGCCTGAAGGACCTCGCACCCACCCAGCTCGCCGCCACCGTGGTCCGCGAGGCGCTTCGACGCGCCGGCGTGGCCGCCGACTCGGTCGGCCACGTGGCGTTCGGGCACGTGATCAACACCGAGCCGCGCGACATGTACCTGTCGCGGGTCGCCGCGATCGACGGCGGCCTGCCCGAGGGCGTGGCGGCGATGAACGTGAACCGGCTGTGCGGCAGCGGACTGCAGGCCATCGTGTCGGCCGCCCAGTCGATCCTGCTGGGCGACACCGACGTCGCGATCGGCGGCGGCGCCGAATCGATGAGCCGCGGCCCGTACGTGGCCCCGACCAGCCGTTGGGGCGCGCGCATGGGCGACGCCAAGATCATCGACATGATGGTGGGGGCGCTGCACGACCCGTTCAACGTGATCCACATGGGCGTCACCGCCGAGAACGTCGCGGCCAAGTTCGGCATCACCCGCGGCGACCAGGACGCGCTGGCCGTCGAGAGCCATCGCCGTGCGTCGGCCGCATCCAAGGCTGGCTACTTCAAGGACCAGATCGTGCCGATCGAGCTCAAGTCCCGCAAGGGCACGGTGCTGTTCGACACCGACGAGCACATCCGCCACGACGCCACCCTCGAGGACATGGCCAAGCTCAAGCCCGTGTTCCTGAAGGAGAACGGCACGGTGACCGCCGGCAACGCGTCGGGGATCAACGACGCGGCCGCGGCCCTCGTGCTGATGGAGCGCAAGGCCGCCGAGAAGGCCGGCCTCAAGCCGCTCGCGCGCCTGGTGTCCTACGGACACGCCGGCGTCGACCCGAAGATCATGGGCATCGGCCCCGTGCCGGCCTCGCGCAAGGCGCTCGAGCGTGCCGGCATCGGCATCGACAAACTCGACGTGATCGAGTCCAACGAGGCATTCGCCGCCCAGGCCTGTGCGGTGGTTCGCGAACTCGGCCTGGACCCGAAGAAGGTCAACCCCAACGGCAGCGGCATTTCGCTGGGACACCCGATCGGCGCGACCGGCGCGATCATCACCACCAAGGCGCTGTACGAGCTGCAGCGCACGGGCGGGCGCTACGCGCTGGTCACGATGTGCATCGGCGGCGGCCAGGGCATCGCGGCGGTCTTCGAGCGGATCG
>CAYGZN010000098.1:7635-9366 GCA_964354355.1 uncultured Burkholderiaceae bacterium
GCCGGTCAGCGGCTGATGCGCACGGTCGCGTCGCTGCGCCGGTGCAGGTCGGGCAGCAGCTCGAGCCCCAGGCCGGGCGCATCGGAAACGGAGATCTGCCCGTTCTCGATGCGGGGCAGCTCGGTCACCAGCTCGCGGTACCAGCCGGTCGTGAACGCGCGCACCGTCTCCTGGATGAACGCGGTCGGCGCGTGCAGCGACAGGTGGGTCGACGCGGCCAGCACCACCGGACCGGTGCAGTCGTGCGGCGCGACCGGCAGCTGGTGCGCATCGGCCAGCGCGGCGATCTTGCGCGCCTCGGTCAGGCCGCCGCACCAGGACAGGTCCAGCATGACGACGCCTGCGACCCCCGTGTCCAGGTAGTCCTTGAACCCCCACTTGTACGAGAGCGTCTCGGACGCGCAGATCATCGCCTTGCAGAATCGCGCGTAGTCCTTCAGGTTGGACAGCGAGTCGAGCCGGATCGGGTCTTCGTGCCAGAAGGTGTCGAATTCCGCCAGGGCGGCAGCAATGCGCTGCGCGGCGGGCAGCCGCCACAGCGAGTGGAACTCGACCATGATGTCCATCCGGTCGCCCACCGCCCGGCGGATCTTGCGAAACGGTTCGAGCGCGGTGTCGAGCTCGCCCGGCGAGATGTACAGGCCCTGATGTCGCTCGGCGGCGATGTCGAAGGGCCAGATCTTCATGCCGGTGATCCCCTGCTCCAGCAGCGACTGCGCCAGCGTGCCGGCGTCGTCCAGGAACCACTGCAGGTCCTCGTACGGACCCTGGGCCCCGCTGAGCCCCCAGTTGCTGACCGCCTGCTCCTTCGCCGAGCGCACGTACTGGTAACCGGCGCAGGTGTTGTAGATGCGGATCGAGTCGCGTGACTTGCCGCCCAGCGCCCGGCAGACCGGCATGTTGGCGGCCTTGCCGAAGATGTCCCACAGCGCGATGTCGATCGCCGAGTTGCCGCGCGTCTCGGCCCCGGCCGAGCGGAAGCCGACGTACGGCATCAGCTCGAAGTTGCGCGCCTCGATGTCCAGCGGGTTGCGCCCGAGCAGGCGCGGGGCGGCCTGGTCGTGCAGGTAGGCCTCGGTCGAGGCGGCTCCGTAGAACGCCTCGCCGAGCCCGACCAGCCCTTCGTCCGTGTGCAGGTGCACCCAGCACACGTTGGGGAATTCGCCCAGGCGCAGGGTCTCGAGTCGGGTGATCTTCATGCGTGTCGGGGTGGTGGCGGCGCGCTCAGACCCAGGGCGCGGCGAGCTGTTCCGTGGCCAGCACGCGCTGCACGGACGGACGCGCCAGCATCCGCTGCAGGTAGGGCCCCAGGTGGGGCAGGCTGCGCGCGGGCCGCTCGAAGCCGCGGGTCCAGCGCCCCAGCATCAGCGCGTACGGATCGACCGCGCTGAAGCGCCCTGCGAGCAGCCAGTCGCCGTCGTGCGACGCCAGTTGCGTGTCCAGCTGCAGCAGCATCGCCCCCACCTTGGACTCGGCGTGCGCCTTCAGCTGCGCCGCCGCGTGCGTGTCGCCTTCGTCGACCCAGCGCTCCGGGTAGAAGTACAGCATCAGCGCCGCCTGCAGCGTATTGGTCGACCACATCAGCCACTTGTACAGGTGCGCGCGCTCGGCGCTGCCCGGCGCGCCGGCCAGTCCGGCGTGGGGAAAGCTGTCGGCCAGGTGCAGGCAGATCGCGGCGGATTCGTACAGCACCAGGGGCGCCCCGTCGGCGCTCGCGTAGCGAGCGTCGAC
>CAYGZN010000099.1:0-9250 GCA_964354355.1 uncultured Burkholderiaceae bacterium
GTATTCGGCCGACAGGCTGTCGCCCAGCACGAGCACGCTGCGCGGTGCCGCCCCCGCCGCCGCCGGGACACCCAGCAGGCCCCACGCCAGCATCCACACGAGCAGGGATCGACCCGTCGGGGGCGCCCATCGCCCGGATGCAAGGACGCCCACGAAAGGTGCGACACAGCGCGCGGCTACACTGCGAACCATGAGTGCAATCAAAGTCGAACACCTGAGCAAGAAAGTGCCGGATGCCGGCGGATGGCTGACCATTCTGGACGATGTCTCGTTCGTGGTCGAATCGGGCGAGACGGTCGCCGTCGTCGGCGCGTCGGGGTCCGGCAAGTCGACGCTGCTCGGCCTGGTGGCGGGGCTGGACCTGCCGTCGGCAGGCCGGGTCGAGGCCTTCGGCCAGGACCTGTTCGCGCTGGACGAGGATGCGCGCGCGAGCTGGCGGGCCGGCAACATCGGCTTCGTCTTCCAGTCGTTCCAGCTGCTTCCGCAGATGACGGCGCTGGAGAACGTGATGCTGCCGCTGGAGCTGGCCGGTGCGCGCGACGCGGCTTCGCGGGCCCGCGAACTGCTCGGCCGGGTGGGACTGGCCGACCGCACCGGGCACTATCCGCGCACGCTGTCCGGGGGCGAGCAGCAGCGCGTTGCGCTGGCCCGGGCATTCGCCCCGAAGCCGCCGCTGCTGTTCGCCGACGAGCCGACCGGCAGCCTCGACCACGCGACCGGAGCGCGGATCATCGAGCTGCTGTTCGAGATGAACCGCGAGTCCGGCGCGACGCTGGTCCTGGTGACGCACGACCCGGCGCTTGCGCAACGCTGCCGAAGGACGCTGTCCCTCAGGAGCGGGCGGCTGCAAGCCGGTTGATCCGCGCGCGGATCGCCGCTGGCAGCTCGCCCGCGGGCAGGCCGATCGAAGCGGTGTAGCCGGGTTCGCGGGCCAGCGCGTCGCCCGCCTCGCCGTGCAGCCACACGCCCAGGGCCGCAGCCCGCGCGGCCGGCACGCCGCTCGCCAGCAGGCCGCCGATCGTGCCGGCCAACACGTCGCCCGTGCCCGCGGTGGCCAGGATCGGCCCGCCGCTGCCGTTGATCGCCCACTCGCCGTCGGGATGCGCAATCACCGTGCCGGCGCCCTTGAGCGCGACGAAGGCGCCGAACAGCCGCGCCAGCGTGCGCGCCGCGTCGACCCGGTCACGCTGGACCTCGGCGGTGCTGCTGCCCAGCAGCCGCGCCGCTTCCAGCGGGTGGGGGGTCAGGATCGTCGGTGACGGCGCTGCGGTGCGCATGGGGTCGCCGTCGGTCGGTGGGCGCACCGCCACGGCAGCGCGCACCGCCACGGCAGCGCGCAGCCCCGGGTCCGCCGCGATGACGTTCAACGCATCCGCATCGAGCACCAGCGGCGCCGGGTGGGCGAGCGCCGCGTCGACCCAAGCGCGTGCCGTCGCATCGGTCCCGAGTCCGCAGCCCGCGACGATCGCGTCGGCCGAGCCCAGTGCGCAAATCGCCGCGTCGGCACGCCGGGCGGCATCGGTGTTGCCCGGTGGCACGGCCCACGCTGCGAGGCGGCGGGTCATCAGTTCGGGATGCAGGGCGTCGAGCCCCGCGCCGTCGCCGGGCGAATCCGGCCGCGCGACCCGCACCCGGCCCGCGCCGACGGCCTGTGCGCCGAGTGCGGCCAGCCACGACGCGCCCCGCATGCCCGGTGCCCCGCCCAGCACCAGCACGTCGCCGAAGCGCCCCTTGTGCGAATCCCGCGCGCGCGTTGCGATCCAGCCGCCAAACGCGTTCGCACCGAGCAGCGTGCCGATTCCGCACCGCGCTGTTCCTCCGGGAGCCGCCGGGGTACTGCCCGCCTCGAGGGGGCCGGTGCCCAGGTCCGCGACGACGACCTCGCCGGCGAGCGCCGCACCGGCGCCCGTGTGCAGCCCGGGCTTGTCGGCGATCATCGTCACGGTGACGGTCGCCCGCATCGCGCCGGCCCCATCGGGGCCGACGACGCTGCCGCGATCCGCGTCGAGGCCACTGGGCACGTCGACGGCGACGACCGGCACGCCGGCCTGCGCGACGCGGCGCACGATCGCCGCGGCGGCATCAGGCAGAGGGCGGGTCAGGCCGATGCCGAACAGTCCGTCGATGACCAACGGACCCTGCGCAAGCAGCACGTCGAGATCGGCGACGCCCGCCAGCGTGCGGCCGGCGCCGCACCAGTCGCGCCAGACCCGCGCCGCGTCGGCGGCCGCCGGGGGATCCGGCTGCAGCGCAAGGGCCTGCGCGAGGTGGCCGCGCTGCGACAGGATCGCCGCGGCCAGCAGCGCGTCGCCGCCGTTGTTGCCAGGGCCCACCAGCGCCAGCACCGGGGTGCGCGCCGGCAGGTCGCGCAGCAACCGTTCGCACACGCCGGCGAGCGCCTCGGCGGCACGGCGCATCAGCGCGCCTTCGCCGCACGTGGCAAGTGCCCGGTGCTCGATGTCGCGGATCGCGGAGGTCGTGAGCAGCGCGCCGCGCATCGATGCGGCCCTACTGTTCCTTGCCCATGACCGCGTCCGGCAGCCAGGTCACGAGCTCCGGAAACACCGTGATCAGCGCGATGCACACCAGCAGCAGCGCGAAGAACGGGATCGACGCGCGGGCGATCGTGTTGCTGTCCTTGCCGGTCATGTTCTGCAGCACGAACAGATTGAACCCGACCGGTGGTGTGACCTCGGCGATTTCCACGAGCAGCACGATGAAGATGCCGAACCAGACCAGATCGAAGCCGGCCTTCTGGATCATCGGCAACACCACCGCCGACGTCAGCACGATCATCGAGATGCCGTCCAGAGCTGTCCCCAGCACCAGGTAGATCGCCGCGAGCACCGCAATCAGCGCGTAGGGCGACAGTGCGAGCCCGGCGACCCACTCGGCCAGCAGGCGCGGCACGCCCGTGAAGGCCATCGTCTTGGTCAGAAACGCGGCACCGGCCAGGATGAACATGATCATGCACGACACGCGGGTCGCACCCATCAGGCTGGCCGTGAAGTTCTGCCAGGTCAGTGACCGGCTGGTGGCGGCGATCGCCAGCGAGCCCAGCACGCCGTACGCGGCACACTCGGTCGCCGTGGCCCACCCCGCCACCAGCACCCAGACGATGAAGACGATCAGCAGCGTGCAGGGGATCAGGCTGCCCGAGCGCCTGAGCTTCTCCAGCAGCGTGGTGGGCGGCTCAGGTGGTGGCACCCGGTCCGGATTGCGAATCGACCACCAGGCGATGTAGCCCGAGAACAGCAGCATCAGGATGCCACCGGGGATGAATCCGGCCAGAAAGATCCGGATGATCGACGCATCCGCGGCCACCGCGTAGACGACCATCGTGATCGACGGGGGGATCAGGATTCCAAGCGTCCCCGCGGTGGCCAGTGAGCCGAGGGCCAGACCCTCATCGTAGCCGCGGCGTTTGAGCTCGGGCAGTGCGACCTTGGCGATGGTCGCGCAGGTCGCGGCGGACGAGCCCGAGACCGACCCGAAGATGCCGCAGCCCAGGATCGTCGTATGCATCAGCCGCCCCGGCACCTTGCCGAGCCAGGGCGCCAGCCCCTCGAACATCTGCTCCGACAGGCGCGTGCGGAACAGGATCTCACCCATCCAGATGAAAAGCGGCAACGCCGCCAGTTCCCACGAGGCCGCCGAGCTCCACATCGACACGAACAGGTTCTCGCCCCAGCGGCCGGCCTGGATGTCCGTGAACAGCGCCATCCCGACCCAGCCGACGATCGCCAGCGTCATCGCGATCCAGACGCCGCCGGCGAGCAGCAGCAGCATCACGACGAGCAGGAAGATGCCGATGCCGACGACGCTCACTCAGACGTCCTCGGTGAAATCACCGCGCGCATGACGTTCCTCGACGGCCTGCACGTAGGTCGGGATGCGACCGCGAATCACCTGCACCAGTTCGTCGACGACCGACACGAACAGCAGCAGCGACCCCAGGAGGAACGACAGCTGCGGGATCCACAGCGGGACCACGAGCAAGCCACTGGACATCTCCTGGTAGCGCCAGCTGTTGAGCACGTACAGCGCGACCTCTGCCGCCAGGTAGCCGGTGAAACCGGCCGCGATGGCAAGCGAGCCCACCTCGAACGCGCGCCGCACGGGCGGCCTCATCGACTCCAGCAAGAGGCCGACTCGCACGAAATCACCGTGCCGGAAGGTGTGCGCCAGTCCGAGGAACGCCGCCGCAGCCGTCATCCACGAGACGAGGTCGTCCGTCCCGCCGGTGCGCAGTCCCAGCTCGCGCATCACCGCGGCGGCCAGCATCACCGCGAAGATCGCGAACACGAAGAACCCCGCCAGATACCCGGCTGCGTCGTAGACCCGATTCAGCAGCCCGCGCATCTGGCGTCGGGGAGGGGGGTGCCTTCGGCCTACTTGCGGTACGTGTCGACGATGACCTTGCCTTCGGGGCCGGCCTTCTTCAGCCAGTCCTCGAGCATGACGCCGCCGAGTTGCCGGAAGTCTGCGGTGAGCTTCGGCGGTGAGGGCATGATCTTCATGCCCTTCTCGCTGAGCGCCTTCTTGTACCAGTCGTTCTTTTCCTCGGACACCGCCCAGCCGCGTTTCTCGGCGTCGGCCGCGGCTTTCAGCACCGCGTCCTGCGTCGGCTTGTCGAGCGCATCGAACGCCTTGCGGTTGACCAGCACGGCGTTCTTCGGCAACCATGCCTGGGTGTCGTACCAGTACTTGATGTGCTCGTACGTCTTGGTGTCGTAGCCGGTCGAACCCGACGACATGTACGACTCGACCACGCCGGTTGCCAGCGCTTGCGACAGTTCAGCCGCCTGGACGGTCACAGGTTGTGCTCCGATCAGTTCGGCGATCTTGGCAGTCGCCGGACTGTACGCGCGCCATTTCACCTTGCGCATGTCGGCAACCGAGGCGATCTCCTTCTTCACGTACAGGCCCTGCGGCGGCCAGGGCACCGAGTACAACAACATCATGCCCTGCTCGGCGAGCCGTTTCTCGAGCACCGGCTTCTGAGCCTGGTAGAGCTTGGCCGCTTCCTTGTAGCCGCTGGCAAGGAAGGGCAGCCCGTCGGTTCCGTAGACCGGCCATTCATTCTCGAAGTTGGCCAGCAGGATTTCGCCGATCTGCGCCTGGCCTGACTGCACGGCACGCTTGATTTCCGGCGCCTTGAACAGCGACGCATTGGCGTGAACGGTGATCTTGAGCTTGCCGCCGCTCGCCTTGTCGACGTCGTTGGCGAACTGCACCAGGTTCTCGGTGTGGAAGTTGGTGGCCGGATAGGCGGCCGGCAAATCCCACTTGGTCTGCGCGACGGCGGCGGACGCGCCGACTGCGGCGGTCACGGCCAGGATCGGGGCAATCTTCATGCGGCTCTCCGAAAGATGAGGACAGGCGCCCGGCTGCAAGCAGGCCGCGACGGCGGGCCGCCGCGCGAGCTGGTGCGGGGTTCGGCACGGTGCAAGTGTAAGCGCGCTTGAAGGTTAGGCGGCATGTAGATAAATTGTCAACGTCTTGTTGACGTAATCGGAGCGTCGATGACCGTTCCCCACGCGGCGGGCAAGCGCGTCCTGTCCTCGTCCCATCCGGCCGAAGGCCCGCTGGGCGAATTGTCCGAGTTCGAGTTCGGCCTGATCGTCGCGCACAACGCGTTCTCGCGCTGGGCGATCCGCTGCATGGCCGCGGCCGGCATGCCGGACCTCGCGATCACCGACATCCTGGTGCTGCATCACGTGCAGCACCGCGAGCGCAGCAAGAAGCTGTCGGAAATCTGCTTCACGCTGAACTACGAGGACACGCACGTGGTCAGCTATGCGCTGAAGAAGCTGGTCAACCTGGGATTGCTCAGCAGCGGCAAGCAGGGCAAGGAGGTGTTCTACGCGATGACGCCGGCCGGGCGCGAACTGGTGCAGCGCTACCGCGAGATTCGCCGCCTGTGTCTGCTGCCGGCGGCCTCGGCCGAGGCCGCCGGCAGCCTGGCCGAAGTCGCCGGGCTGCTGCGGGCGCTCTCGGGCCGGTACGACCAGGCCGCGCGGGCGGCGGCTTCACTGTGAAGGCTGCACCGTTCATCGGGCTGCTGCGGCTGGACACGCACTTTCCGCGAC
The DNA here is from genome assembly GCA_964354355.1 of uncultured Burkholderiaceae bacterium. Taxonomy (GTDB): domain Bacteria; phylum Pseudomonadota; class Gammaproteobacteria; order Burkholderiales; family Burkholderiaceae_E; genus CAYGZN01. The sequence continues at coordinate 6,093 of CAYGZN010000099.1, forward strand.
CGGTCGGCGACATCGGCAACGCGAACAGCTTCGACTTCCCGGTGCGCACCGTCGTCGTGCGCGGGGCCACGGCGCGCGCAGCCGTGCAGGGCGACACGGCCGCACTGCTCGCGCCCTTCGTCCGGGCGGCCCGCCGGCAGGTGGATGCGGGGGCGGTGGCCATCGCCACCAGCTGCGGATTCCTGACGCCGCTGCAGCGCTCGCTGGCGCAGGCCGTGCCGGTGCCGGTGGCGACCTCCGCGTTGCTGCAGGTTGCCTGGCTGGCGCCGATGCTGGCGAGCGGTCGGCGCGTGGGCGTGCTGACGATCGACGCCGGTTCGCTGCGTGCGTCGCACCTCGAGGCGGTCGGTGCGCCCGCGGACACCCCGATGGTCGGGCTGCCCCGATCCGGCGCGCTGGCCAGCGCGATCTTCGGCGACCGCGACCGCCTGGACCGTGCCCGGGCGCAGGATGAGGTGCTCGCCGCCGGACGCCGCCTCGTCTCGCACCACCCCGAGGTGGGTGCGATCGTGCTCGAGTGCACGAATCTGCCCCCTTACGGGCGCGCGCTCGCGCAGGCGCTGCGGCTGCCGGTCTTCGACGCCAGCACGCTGCTGGGCTTCCTGTGGATGGCCACGGGACTCGCCCGCCGACCGGACACGGCGCGATGACAGCCGCCACGCCGGTGTCGCCGGATTCGTCAACGCCGTCGCCCGCTCCCGGCGGCACGATGGCCGCCGGTGCGCCCGCCCCCCGCTGGCAGTTCTGGGTCGATCGCGGCGGCACGTTCACCGACGTCGTCGCGCGCCTGCCGGACGGTTCGCTGCGCACCGCCAAGCTGCTGTCGGAGAACCCGGGACAGTACGCCGATGCGGCGGTCGAGGGCATCCGCAGGCTGCTTGGGCTGGCGCCAGGCCAGCCGATCGGCCCCGAGCGCGTCGAGGTGGTCAAGATGGGCACGACCGTGGCCACCAACGCGCTGCTCGAGCGCAAGGGCGAGCCGCTGCTGCTGCTGGTCACGCGGGGTTTCCGCGACGCGCTGCGCATCGCCTACCAGAACCGGCCTCGGCTGTTCGACCGGCGCATCGTGCTGCCGGAGATGCTGCATCGGGAGGTGGCCGAGGTCGACGAGCGGCTGGCGGCCGACGGCAGCGTCCTGCGAGGGCTGGACGAAGCGTCGGCACGGGCGGCGTTGCAGGCCGCGTTCGATCGCGGACTGCGCGCGGTGGCGATCGTGCTGATGCACGGCTACCGCAACCCGGACCACGAACGGGCGCTCGAGGCGCTGGCCCGCGACGTGGGCTTCTCCCAGGTGTCGGTGTCGCACCGGGTGTCGCCGCTGATCCGCTTCGTGTCGCGCGGCGACACGACGGTGGTGGACGCGTACCTGTCGCCGGTGCTGCGCCGCTACGTCGAGCAGGTTGCCGCGCACATGGCGGGCGTGCGGCTGCAGTTCATGCAGTCCAACGGCGGGCTCACCGACGCGCGGGCTTTCCAGGGCAAGGACTCGATCCTGTCGGGTCCGGCGGGCGGCATCGTCGGGATGGCACGCGTCAGCCAGGCGGCCGGCTTCGATCGGGTGATCGGTTTCGACATGGGCGGCACCTCGACCGACGTGTCGCACTTTGCCGGCGAGTTCGAGCGGGCCTTCGACACGCAGGTCGCCGGCGTGCGGCTGCGCGCGCCGATGATGAGCATCCACACGGTCGCGGCCGGCGGCGGCTCGATCCTGCACTTCGACGGCGCCCGCCTGAGGGTTGGCCCGGATTCGGCGGGCGCGAACCCCGGCCCGGCCTGCTACCGGCGTGGCGGCCCGCTCACCGTCACCGACGCCAACGTGATGCTGGGCAAGGTCCAGCCCGCGCATTTTCCGAAGGTATTCGGGCCGGGCGGCGACGCGCCCCTCGATCGTGCGGTCGTCGAGCGCGGATTCACGGCGCTGGCCGTCGAGATCGGGCGGGCCACCGGCCGCACGATGACGCCCGAGCAGGTCGCGCAGGGGTTAGTGGACATCGCCAATGCGAACATGGCCAACGCGATCAAGCGGATCTCGGTGCAGCGCGGCTACGACGTCACCGAATACACGCTGACCGTGTTCGGCGGGGCCGGCGGCCAGCACGCGTGCGCGGTGGCCGACGCGCTGGCCATGCCGCGCGTGCTGGCGCACCCGCTGGCCGGGGTGCTTTCCGCGTTCGGCATGGGACTGGCGGAGCAGACCGCGATGCGCGAGCGCTCGATCGAGCGCCGGCTCGACGACGAGGGCTGCGCCGAGGCCGCCCGCTGTCTCGACGCGCTCGAGCGGCAGGCGCGGCACGAACTCGCCGCGCAGGGCGAATCGCCCGCGCACGTGCGGGTCGTGCGTCGCGTGCACCTGAAGTACGAGGGCACCGACACCGCGCTGCCGGTCGGTTTTGGTGACCCGGCGGACATGCGTGCGGCATTCGAGGCGGCGTACCGCCAGCGCTTCGCGTTCCTGCTGGCGCAACGCGCGCTGGTGATCGAATCGGCGGTCGTCGAGGCCGTCGCGGGCGTCGCCGATCCGACCGCGACGACCCCGCCGGCCACCGCGACGACCCCGCCGGCCGCCGCGCCGGCACCGCGTGTGGTGGCGCCGGTCGCACAGGCCCGGGTGCGCGTGTTCGGCGACGGCGCCTGGCTCGACGCGCCGCTGTACGCGCGCGATGCGCTGCCGGGCGGAGCGGTGATCGACGGGCCGGCGATCGTCGCCGAATCGACCGCGACGACGGTTGTCGAGCCGGGCTGGCAGGCCCGGCTGACCGCCCGCGGCGACCTCGTGCTGTCGCGCTCGGTGACGCGGCCGTCGCGCCGGGCGGTGGGCACCGATGCCGACCCGGTGATGCTGGAGATCTTCAACAACCTGTTCATGTCGATCGCCGAGCAGATGGGCTATCGGCTGCAGAACACGGCGCACTCGGTCAACATCAAGGAGCGGCTCGACTTCTCGTGCGCCGTGTTCGACGCGACCGGCGCGCTGATCGCCAACGCGCCGCACATGCCCGTTCACCTCGGCTCGATGGGCGCGAGCGTGCAGGCGGTCATCGCCGACAACGCCGGTGCGATCGAGGCGGGGGACGTGTTCGTTCTAAACGATCCGTACCGCGGCGGCACGCACCTGCCCGACGTGACGGTGATCACGCCGATCTTCGATGCAGCGGGCG
>CAYGZN010000100.1:0-9240 GCA_964354355.1 uncultured Burkholderiaceae bacterium
GTGCATCAGCGAGGTCATCCACCACGAGAAGCGCTCGGCCTTCCAGATTCGCCGCAGACACCGCTCCGAGTAGGTGTCGAGGCCGCCGGAGCTGCCACTTTCGTAGAACTCGATCAGCGCGCGCGCCAGGTAGCGTACGTCGCTGGCAGCGAGGTTCAGGCCCTTGGCACCGGTGGGCGGCACGATGTGCGCGGCGTCGCCGGCCAGCAGCAGGCGCCCGAACCGCATCGGCTCGGCAACGAAGCTGCGCAGCGGCGCAATGCTCTTCTCGATCGCCGGTCCGGCGACCAGGCTGCGCGCGGCGCGATCGTCGAGCCGGCGGCACAGCTCCTCGAAGAACCGCGCATCCGGCCAGTCCTCGATGCGCTCGTCGAGCGCGCACTGGATGTAGTACCGGCTGCGCGTGCGCGACCGCATGCTGCACAGCGCGAAGCCGCGCGCGTGGTTCGCGTAGATCAGCTCGTCGGATACCGGCGGCGTATCGCTCAGCACGCCCAGCCAGCCGAACGGGTACACCCGCTCGTAGGTGCGCAGCGCCGACGCCGGCGCGCTCTGGCGCGACACCCCGTGGTAGCCGTCGCAGCCGGCGATGAAGTCGCAGGCCAGCTCGTGCGAGCGGCCGCCGTGGCGCCAGCGCACAATTGGCCGCTCACCGTCGAAATCGTGCAGGCTGACGTCACCGGCCTCGTAGACCGTGGTCGCGCCGGCGGCGGTGCGCGCATCCATCAGGTCGCGCGTGACCTCGGTCTGGCCGTAGACGGTCACGTGCTTGCCGCCGCTCAGGCCCCGCAGGTCGATGCGGTGGCGCTGGCCGTCGAAACACAGCTCGATGCCGTCGTGCCTCAGCCCCTCGGCGTGCAGGCGGGCCGACACGCCGGCCTCGTCGAGCAGGTCGACGGTGCCCTGCTCGAGCACCCCGGCGCGGATCCGGCCCAGCACGTAGTCCCGCGTCTGGCGCTCGAGGATCACGGCGTCGATGCCCGCCCGGTGCAGCAGCTGGCCCAGCAGCAGCCCCGACGGGCCCGATCCGATGATGGCGACCTGGGTCCTGGTCATGGCGTCCTCATTCCGGAGGGTGCCCGGCTGCCGCCAGGTCGGTTACCGACGGGATCCGCGGCAGCCCCGGGCGATCGACGCCCTGCGCCCGTCGCACCGCCCGCAGCACCGCCGTGGCGGTCACGCGCGCCGCCATCGTGCCCAGTACCGTCACGTCGCCGGAGCGATCGGCCCGCCCGGTGGCCAGCGCGAACATCGCGTCGCCGTCGAGCATCGTGTGGATCGGGTCGATCGTGCGGGCCAGACCGTCGTGTGCCATCTGTGCGAGCTTGGCGCACTGGGCCTTGGTCAGCCGGGCGTCCGTGGCGACGCAGCCGATCGTGGTCGCCATGCCCGGCGCGACCCCGGGCGGCAGGTCGCCGCGCAGCATCGATGCGGTCGTGCCGGCCATTGCCGACCCGTCGGCGGTGCGCGCGCCCGCGATCACCGCACCCGTGGCCGGGTCGACGACGTCGCCGACCGCGTTGACCGCGACGATGGCGCCGACCGTGATCCCGGCGACCGTCAGCGATGCGGTGCCGATGCCGCCCTTCATCGCGCGCTCGATGCCCCAGAGCTTGCCCACCGTCGCCCCGGCGCCTGCGCCGACCGAGCCCTCGCCGGGCGGGCCGGTCGAAGCAGCCTGGCAGGCGCGGTATCCCGCTTCGGCGTCCGGACGAATGCCTGCATCGCCGATCCACAGGTCGAACAGGATCGCCGCCGGCACGATCGGCACGCGCACCGGACCCGCCGGGTGGCCGATCCCGCGTGCCTCGAGCCAGCGCACGACGCCGACCGAGGCCTCGAGCCCGAAGCTGCTGCCGCCGGCCAGCAGCACCGCATGCACCCTTTCGACCAGCGCCTCGGGCTTGAGCAGGTCGGTCTCGCGGGTCCCGGGTGCGCCGCCGCGCACGTCGACCCCTGCGGCCGCGCCCTCCTGCGCCAGGATCACGGTGCACCCGGTCGGGCGGCGCGTGTCGGTGAAGTGACCGACCTCGATGCCGCGCACGTCGGTGATCGCGTCCCGGGGGGACTCGTGGCCGGATGCGCTGCAGGGATGTGCCAAGGAAGGGCTCCGTCGATGTCGGGTAATCTGTCGGCCGGTTGGGCCGCCCCGTGAATGTAACCAAAACCTCCGCCACCGACACGCTGCAGCGCCGGCATTTCGCCTGGCTGTCGATCGCCGCTGCCGTCGCCACGATCTCGCTGAAGACCGCCGCCTGGTGGATCACCGGTTCGGTCGGCCTGCTGTCGGACGCGCTGGAGTCGTTCGTGAACCTGGCCGGGGCTGCGTTCGCGCTGTGGATGATCGTGGTCACCGAACGGCCCGCCGACGACGACCACCAGCTCGGCCACACCAAGGCCGAGTACTTCTCCAGCGGCTTCGAGGGCGTGCTGATCTTCGGTGCCGCGGGTGCGATCATCTGGACCGCCGTCGCGCGCCTGCTCGCGCCGCAGCCGCTGGAGTCGCTCGGCGTCGGGCTGGCCTTCTCGGCGGTCAGCACGGCAATCAATTTCGGCGTGGCCGTGGCACTGAAGCGGGCCGCCAAGCGATTCCGGTCGTTCGCGCTGGAGGCCGACGCCCGGCACCTGATGACCGACGTCGTCACCTCGATCGGCGTGGTCGTGGCAGTCGCGGCGGTCGCGCTGACCGGCTGGCTGGTGCTGGATCCGCTGATTGCGCTCGCGGTCGGACTGAACATCCTGTGGGAGGGCGGCCGGCTGATGCGTGCATCGGTCGACGGCCTGATGGACCGCAGCCTCGACGAGCCCTTGCAGGCCCGCCTTCGCGCCGAACTGGACGCCTTCGCGCCGCGCGACGTCGGCTGGCGCAACCTGCGCACGCGGCGGGCCGGCACGCACTCCTGGGTCTACGTGGACGTGCTGGTCCCCGGGCACTGGACGGTCGACGCGGGACACGCGGTGCTCGACGAGATCGAGGCTGCGCTGCACCGCGCCGTGCCGGGGGCGGTCGTGCTGACGCACCTCGAACCACGCGACTCGCGCTAATATCCGGGCCGACAGTCGAACCATCACAAGAGCCTTGACGGGGAGTCCCATGGAGATCGCCGGCATTCCGCTGGAATTCCTGCTGTTTGCCGCGACGCTGGCCGGGGTCGCCCTGTTCCACCACCACACGCTGCGGGTTGCGCTGACCGGACTGGCCGCGATCACCGTCTATAAGGTGCTGCTGGCCGGGTTCAAGACCGGGCCGGGGCTGTCGGGGCTGGCCGGTCACCTGGGCCACGAATGGGTGACGCTGGCCAACCTGCTGTGCCTGCTGCTGGGGTTCGCGCTGCTGTCGAACCATTTCGAGGAGAGCCGCATCCCCGCCGTGCTGCCGCGCTTCCTGCCCGACGGCTGGATGGGTGGATTCGTGCTGCTGGTGCTGGTGTTCGTGCTGTCGAGCTTCCTGGACAACATCGCGGCGGCGATCATCGGCGGCACGGTCGCGGCGACGGTCTTCCGCGGCAAGGTGCACATCGGCTACCTGGCGGGCATCGTCGGCGCGTCGAACGCCGGCGGATCGGGCAGCGTGGTCGGCGACACCACGACCACGATGATGTGGATCGCCGGCGTGCCGCCGCTGGACGTCTTCCACGCGTACGTCGCCGCCGTCGTGGCGGTGGTGATCATCGGCCTGTTCGCGGCCCGCCAGCAGCATGCGTTCTCGCCGATCCTGCGCGACGTCGAGCCCGGTGTGACCGTCGACTGGACCCGCGCGGCGATCGTCGCCTGGATTCTGATCGTGGCGATCGTCACGAACGTCTTCGTCAACACCCGCTTGCCGCACCTGTCCGAGCACTTCCCGTTCATCGGCGTGGGTGTCTGGCTGGCGATCCTGGTGGCGGTGCCGTTGCGCAAGCCGCACTGGTCGCTGCTGCCGGGCGCGCTGATGGGATCGATCTTCCTGCTGTCGCTGGTGCTGTCCGCGTCGATGATGCCGGTCGAGCGGCTGCCGCTGGCATCCTGGCAGACCGCGCTGGGCCTGGGCTTCGTGTCGGCGGTCTTCGACAACATCCCGCTGACCGCGCTGGCGATCAAGCAGGGCGGCTACGACTGGGGCTTCCTCGCGTACGCGGTCGGCTTTGGCGGCTCGATGCTCTGGTTCGGTTCTTCCGCCGGCGTTGCCCTGTCCAATATGTTCTCGCAGGCACGCTCCGTGGGGCAGTGGCTGCGCCACGGCTGGCACGTGGCGCTGGCGTACGTGGTCGGGTACTTCGTGATGCTGGCGCTGATCGGCTTCCATCCCGATGCTCCCGCGAAGCGCGACATCCCCGCACCGCCGGCCCAGCATCAGTCGAGGTGAGTCCAGGATGAATCGAATCGTCGTCTCCCGTCGCATCTATCCGGAACTGATCGACGTCCTCCGGAAGGACTTCGCTGTCGTCGCCAACCAGGACGACAGGAACTGGACGCCCGCCGACCTCGCGCAAGCCCTCGCCGAAGCCGACGCCGCGCTGGTCACGGCCGGCGAGCGCATCGACGATGCGCTGCTGTCGCGCTGCCCGAGGCTCAGGGTCGTCGCCAACATCGCCGTCGGCTACAACAACATCGACCTGGCGGCGTGCACGAAGCACGGCGTGCTCGCGACCAACACGCCGGACGTTCTGAACGAAGCGACGGCCGACCACGCCTGGGCGCTGCTGCTCGCGGCGGCCCGCCGCGTATGCGAATCGGAGCGCTGGCTGCGCGCGGGACAATGGAAGCGCTGGACCTTCGAGATGTTCAACGGCGCGGAGATCAGCGGCACCACGCTCGGCATCCTCGGCATGGGCCGCATCGGGCGCGCGATCGCGCGACGGGCGGCCGGTTTCTCGATGCGGGTCGTCTATCACAACCGCAACCGGTTGCCGGCCGGGCAGGAGGGCGGCGCGCAGTACGTCGCGCTCGACGAACTGCTCGCGCAGTCGGACCACCTCGTGCTCGTGGTGCCGTACTCGCAGGCCGTTCACCACATCATCGGCGGGGCGCAGCTGGCGCGGATGAAGCGCTCCGCCGTGCTCGTCAACATCGCGCGCGGCGGCGTGGTCGACGACGCCGCCCTGGTGACGGCGCTGCGCGACGGGCGCATTGCCGCGGCCGGACTCGACGTCTTCGAGAACGAGCCGGCGCTGCATCCCGGTTTGCTCGAGCTCGAGAACGTGGTGCTGACGCCGCACATCGCGTCCAGCACGCGCGGAACCCGGATTGCGATGGCGATGCTGGCGGCGGACAATGCGCGCGCCGCGCTGGCCGGCGAGGTGCCGCCGTCGCTGCTGAACCCCGAAGTGCTGCCCAATCGCCGCCGCTGAACGGAGACACGATGGCCGACATCAAGATGATCAAGTACCACGCGCTGCCGATGGCGAAAGCGAAGCAGCTGGTGCAGAAGGCGGCCGACGATCTCGGCGAGGAATACGACCTGACGAGCGAGTGGCACGGCGACACGCTGCGCTTTCACCGCAGCGGCGTCGAGGGCCAGATGAAGGTCACCGCGGCCGAGATCCACCTCGACGTGACCCTCGGCTTCCTGCTGAGGCCGTTCAAGGCGAGGTTCGTCGAGCACATCGAGCACAACTTCGACCGGCTGCTCGCGCACGCCGCTGCGAAGGGCGAACACAAGGCGGCGGCCAAGGCGGCGAAGAAGCTTGCGAAGAAGCCTGCGAAGAAGACCCCCCGCAAGGCCTGACGCGCGGAGCGGAAGCAAAAGGGCCCGCAGTGCGGGCCCTTCGCGTCCGGGCTCGTGAAAGCTCAGCCTTTCAGGTCCTCGATCAGGCTCACGTACTGCTTCATCGCGTCTTCGCTGCTCGTGCCCTTGATCTCGTTCCAGGCGTCCCACTTCGCGCGGCCGACCATGTCGGTGAAGCCGGGACGCTTGCCCTCGACGTCGCTGGCCGTGGCCTGCTTGTACAGGGCGTAGAGCTTCAGCAGCGTCTGGTTGTCGGGCCGCTCGGGAAGGTTCTTCGAGGCGGCCACCGCCTGCTCGAATGTGGATTTCAGGTCGCTCACTGCATGTCTCCTTGATGGGTTCGAGTTTTTGTAGGGCGGCGTGGAGCCGACCGCTGCGTCTATTATGGCAGCGACTCTGCACGAATCGTCACGGCACGCCGCAGCAGACGGCGCCACTTCAGGAGACGCGATGGGCAAGCGCGAACGCATGTCGTCCGTGGACACCGCGTGGCTGCGGATGGACTCCCCTGGCAATCTGATGATGATTGTCGGCATCTACGAGTACGAAGGGCGGCTCGACTTCGCGCGGCTGCGGGAGCTCGTTCAGCAGCGCTTCGTGGTGCACCGCCGCTTCCGCAGCAAGGTCGTCCAGGATGCGACCGGGTACTACTGGGAGGAGGACGACGACTTCGACCTCGACCTTCACCTGGTGCGCACCGCGTTGCCGGGAGCCGGCACCACCGAAGACCTGAAGAAGTTCGCGGGCCGGATGGCGTCCACTGCGCTCGATCCGTCGCGGCCGCTGTGGCAGTTCCAGCTGGTCGACAACTACAACGGCGGCCACGCGATGGTCGCCCGCATTCATCACTGCATCGCGGACGGCATCGCGCTGATCGGCGTGCTGCTGGGGATGACGTCGCAGGACCAGATGGAAGACGCGCCGGAACCGGACGCGCCCGCGCCATCGCCCCGTGGGCCCAGCAGCGACTGGGACGCGCTGCTGCGGCCGCTGACGGACGCAACCGTCAAGGCCATCGACACGACCGCCGACGTGGCCAGCAAGGTGCTGCATGCCTATGGCGCGATGCTGAGCGACCCCGAGTCGCTTGGCGAGACCGCCGGTGAATACGCGCGCATCGCCGCGCAAGTGGCGAAGGACGCCGCCGCGATCGCACTGATGGAGAACGACAGCGTGACCAGCCTGAAGGGGTCGCCGTCGGGCTCGAAAGTCGTGGCGTGGAACGAGCCGCTGTCGCTCGACGACGTGAAAGCCGTGAGCAAGGCGCTCGGCTGCTCGATCAACGACGTGCTGCTGGCATCGGTGGCCGGCGCGATCCGTTCCTATCTCGTCGAGCGCGGTGAGGACGTCTCCGGGTGCGAACTGCGTGCGATGGTGCCGGTCAACCTGCGGGATCCGAAGAAGTGGCGGGAACTGGGCAACAAGTTCGGCCTGGTCCCGCTGCTGCTGCCGGTCGGCATCGAGAACCCGATCGCCCGCGTGTTCGAGGTGCAGCGCCGGATGACCGAGCTGAAGTCGAGCTACCAGGCGGTGCTGGCGATGGCGCTGCTCGGCGTGGTGGGACTGGCGCCGCGCATGCTGCAGAAGCAGACGCTCGACTTCCTCGCACGGAAGGCGACGACCGTGATGACCAACGTGCCCGGTCCGCAGCAGCCGCTGTACATGGCCGGGGCCAGGATCCGCCGGATCATGGCGTGGGTGCCGCAGTCGGGCGATATCGGCGTCGGTGTGTCGATCCTGTCGTACTCGGGGGGCGTGCAGTTCGGCCTGATCACCGACAAGCGCCTGTGTCCGGAGCCGCAGCGGATCATCGACCGGTTCGCGCCGGAGTTCGAGAAGCTGGTCCTGTCGCTGTGCATGCTGCCGTGGGAACGCCCGGTCGATTCGGACGAAGCCGAGTCATGGCTGTTCTCGAGCGTGCCCGGACCGGCGCCTGCAGCGCGCCAGTCCATGGCCCGCCGGGCCGGCAAGCGCAAGGCGAAGCGTGCCCGTCCGCCGGAACCGGCGAATGAGGGTGAAGGCGACGTGGCGGCTGAACCCGTGGCCACCGAGTCCGCGGCCGTTCGGCCGGCAGGCATTCGGCGCCGCCGCTCGGCGTTTGCCGCTGCGCGATCCGCGGAGTGATCGCTTGACCGAAGCGCTGTTCCGCGGCGACGCCTATCTCGCCGCCTGCGACGCCGCCGTCTCGCGCGTGACCGACGATGGCGTCGAGCTGGATCGCACCGTCTTCTATCCGCACGGCGGCGGCCAGGCGGGGGATTCGGGCTGGCTCGTCACCGCCGACGGCACACGGCTGCGCGTGACCGACGCGCGCAAGAGCAAGCGCGAGGACGCGACGCCCGACGACACGCTGCACGTGCTCGATCCCGCCAGCGACTGGAAGAGCCGGCTCGCGGTCGGCACGCCGGTGCGCGCGGAGATCGACTGGGACCGGCGCTACCGCCACATGCGCTTCCACACCGCGACGCACCTGCTGTGCGCGGTCGTGAAGCAGCTGGTCGACGGCTGCAGCATCACGTCCGACTACGCGCGGCTCGACTTCGCGATGACCGAGTTGCTCGACAAGGAGCAGGTGCAGGCCGGCCTCGACCGGCTGGTCGCCGAGGCGCATCCGGTCTCGTGCGAGTGGATCACCGACGAGGAGATGCTCGCCAGCCCGCAGCTGGTGAAATCGATGAGCGTCAGCCCGCCGATCGGGTTCGGCCGCGTGCGGCTGCTGCGCGTGCAGGACGTCGACCTGCAGCCGTGCGGCGGCACGCACGTGCGCAACACGTCCGAGATCGGCCGCATGCGCGTGGCGAAGATCGAGAAGAAGAGCGCGCGCACGCGCCGCGTGGTGCTCGAGTTCGCGGACTGAAGATCCGGCGACGGGAGACGGTCGTTCCGCCGGGAACAATGTCCAGCGGAGGACCGGTATCGGCCGGCGTTCCGCTCACTCCGCAGTGCGCGCTGTGGTGCGGCGCCGGACGGGTCGCGCCGGCGCGACCTTGCGCGCGCTCGCCTTGCGGGCGGCCGGCTGCGCCGTCTTCGACGACCCGGCCGTCGCGGCCTTCGACGCCCGAGCTTCTGGCACCGGCAGCACCTTGCGCAGCAGCGCCTCGCAGTCGGCCTGCAGCATCACGCGCGGCACTGGGTAGTTGGCATCGGCCTCGTGGCAGGCGGCTTTGGCCAGGGCCGGAATGTCGGCCTCGCGCAGCTCCTCCAGCGTGCGCGGGATGCCGACCGCGCGGCTGAGGGTGTCCACGCCGTCGAGGAACTTGCGCGCCAGCTCCTCGCGTGAATCGCCACTGCGACCCACCCTGGCGCGCAGCGCCAACGTAGCCAGCCGGCCGACCGTCACGCTGGCCGAGAAGCGCAGCACGTGCGGCAGCATGATTGCGTTGGCCAGGCCATGCGGCGTGTGGTACTTGCCGCCGAGCTGGTGCGCGATCGCGTGCACGTTGCCGACGTTGGCGCGGGTGAACGCCATGCCGGCATAGGTCGAGGCCAGGGCCATCATCTCGCGCGCGGCGAGGTCCTGGCCGTTGCGATAG
>CAYGZN010000101.1:0-9086 GCA_964354355.1 uncultured Burkholderiaceae bacterium
GCCGGGCCGACGCACCCGCCGCGGACCGGCTGTTCCCGGGTGCGGCGTCCGCACCGGCATCCGGCAGCACGAACGCACACCTTGCCGGAGGCGAGGGCCCCGTCTGCTAGACCGCAACGAGCCTGGCCCCGGCCACCTTGGCCGCCGCCTTGTCGAAGGTCCACAGCGGACGCTCGCCCGCACACTGCGCAAGCGCCACGTGCAAGCAGTCGGAGAAATCGGCCGAACCTTGCTGATAAAGGGCGAGTGCCGTCTCGAGCGCGCCCTCCAATTCGAACGACAACTCGGATGCCGACAGCAGGCGCGACAAGGTCAGGACGACGTCCGTCTTGTCGAAGCCGAAGCTCGAACGTAGCACCCATTCCAGCTCGAGCGCCACGGTGACCGGGATGAACAGCGCTTCTCCCGCCATCAGTGCCCGGCGGAACAGTCGCGCCGCTGCGGCCAGCTGCGCCCGGTCGTCTTCGACCAGGAACCGCACCAGCACGTTCGTGTCCAGCGCGGCCATCAGCGCCACGCGTTCATGTCTTCGATCGCAACGTGTTTGCGCCGGGGTGACTTCAACGTGCCAGCCAGCTCGAGGATCGACCGCGTCTTGGCGCGCACGATGACGGCGCCATCGGGCAGCACGTGCCAGACCAGCCGCGTGCCCGGTGCCGCGCCGATGGATTCCCGAACCTGGGCGGGGACGGTCGTCTGCCCTTTGGCGGTGATCGTGGATTCGAGCATTGTTTCGCCTTACAATATGTACAAATGTAATGCACAGAAGATGCGCCCGTCAACCCATCCACTGCGGTCGTCGCACGTCCACGCGTGCGTACGCGCCATGGTGCACCACCCGTCCGTCGTTGTAGCGGCCCGGGTACGCCTCCGGCCACAAGGTCTAAGACGGAAGCGCAATCCACATTTGGTCGGGACCACGCATCCTTGTCTCGAGTGACACGCGTTTCAGGTCCGTCTTCGGGAGCACGTGTCATCGCAGCCGCGTCGCATCGCCCGCGCCATTCAGGGGTCCGACAGACGGCGGTCGACGGCTTGCCCTATAGCGTTTGCGTAGCTACAATAACTTCGGATGATTCAGTGCGCATCACCTACGATCCAGGCGAGCGAGCTTGAACGCTCGTCGACCGTGGGCTGGACTTCGACGACGCGGCACTCGTGTTCCAGGGGGCAACAGTGGAGCTGGAGGACGCACGCAGGGACTATGGTGAGCGATGCATCCTCTGCTACGGCGTGCCCGAGCGCCGCGTTGTGGTCAGTGGCTACACGCCGCGCGACTCGGCCCGGCACGTCTTCAGCATGCGAAAGGCAAATGACCGTGAGCAGACCCGCCTCGCGCCGTACCTCGAAATCGGACCTCGCCCGCGTTGACGCGCATGTCGTCAAGCCCGCTGAGTACAAGGAACTGCCCGAGCTCACCGACGAGATGCTCGGCCGCGCGGTAGTCAAGAAAGGTGGGCGCCCGCGCTCTGCCAATCCCCGCCAATTGATCTCTCTGCGATTGCCGGCCGACGTGATCGCTCGCTGGCGCGCGACGGGCCCGGGCTGGCAAACGCGCATGGCCGAACGCCTGAGCAAGGTCGGTCCGAGCGCGCCCGCAAAGAATCGGCACTAAGTGCCGGGCCGGCCGCTCGGACGTCACGCCTCGCATCGTGTGAACCGCAGCGCTCGGGTGGGCCGACAGCTTCGCCGTCACGGACTCTCCGCCAGCATCGCTCAAGGCGGCGCTCGACCTGTGTGCCGATCAGGATTGTCAGCCCGCGACCGTTCGGCCCACACGACTTCGTGGCGTTTCGCGACCGCGCCTGCGCCGATCAGCGGCACGAATCACCGGTCGATCGTTCGGCCGCATACGTCAAAACAACGATCACGCCTGTTACCTTGAATCCTCTCCCAAGGAAAGGGTTCATCGCATGAGCACGACGTACTCCGAAGCACCGAGCGCCACGCTTGCCTTCTCCGCCCCGGTCCTGGTCGACGACGGCATCCGCTTCTCCGGCATCACCGCCGAAGGCAAGTCCTACGACTTCCTGATCAAGACGCGCTCGATCGACGTGCTGTCGCGCGACGACTTCGACGACCTGACCCACCTGGAGTGGTTCCAGCAGCACCAGTTCGAAGTCCACGCGATGGCCACGCGCTTCGTGCGCCAGGGCGTCGACGCGGAGACGATCCTGCTGAAGGCCGCGCACTTCGAGTCGTCGCCCTGGCGGCCGATGCAGCCGGCGTAGGCCGCGCAAGCAGCGCCAGCCGCGCCTGCCGGTCCGTTCTCAGAGCACCCGCTGGAGCCAGTCCGCGATCGCGGCGATCTCCTCGGAGCTCACCGAGTGCCCCATCGGGTACTCGTGCCACGCCACCGCATAGCCGAGCTCCTCGAGCAGCGCCCGCGAGCGCTGCGCCCGCTCGATGCCGATCATTTCGTCGTACAGGCCGTGCGCCATGAAGATCGGCACGCCCGCGTTGGCGGGCGCGCGCTCGGCCTGCAGCGCGCCGGCCAGCGGCAGGTAGGTCGACAGCGCCATGATGCCGGCCAGCGCCGACGGCTGGCGCAGCCCGGTCTGCAGCGCAATGGCTCCGCCCTGCGAGAACCCGGCCACGACGATGCGCCCCGTCGCGATGCCCCGTGCACGCTCGCGTTCGATCAGGCCCTCGATCGATTGCTGCGAGGCCCGGATGCCGGCCTCGTCCTCCCGGCGGCCGCCCGGCTCGACGATGTCGTACCAGGCCCGCATGCGCATGCCCATGTTGATGGTCACCGCTCGCATCGGCGCGTGGGGGAACACAAAGCGGATCCGCAGCCGTTCGGGCAGCTCCAGCGCACCGACCACGGGTTCGAAGTCGTGGCCGTCGGCACCCAGCCCGTGCAGCCAGATCACGGCGGCGTCGGGCTGCGGGCCGGTTTCGAGTTCCAGGCAATCGGGCAGCGTTGTCATGGGGCCATTGTAGGGTGCCCGCAGGCCGTGCACCCGGTGCCGCAGCGGGCTTCCGGGCGACTCACTCCAGCCCGGCGCGCCGCAGCTTCGCGCGCAGCGCCGCGATCTCCTCGCTGAGGTCGGCCACCAGCGCGGCCAACTCGGGCGGCGCGTCGAAGTCGCGCTCGATGCGCACCATGTGCCGCACACGGGTCAGGGTCACGACGTCGAACCGCCAGGTCGCAGGATCGCTGCCCGGCGCGGGCAACAGGCCTTCCTCGATGCGCTGCCTCACCCATTGCGGGCTGACGGTGCCCACCCGGCACAGGTCGTCGAGCGTGAGCAACGCGTCTTCCAGCGCCGCCTCGATCAGCCGGTCGGTTCTCGTCATCACGGTTTGCCTCCCCCTGCTGCGTCGGCGCCCACGGCCCGGCGCGCGTCGAACCCGGGCAGCTCGCGCGCCATCGCCTCGTAGGCCTTGCGGGCCCGCGGGTCGTCGGCGCTGGGCAGCACGACACGCACCACCAGCTCCAGATCGCCCGGCGGCTGCGCGGGCAGTCCCTTACCGCGAACGGTCAGCTGCCGCCCGCTCTGGGCACCGGCCGGCACGCGCACCTTCAGGCTCGAGCCGTCGGGCAACTCGATCGGTACGACCGCCCCCAGCGCGGCTTCCCACGGCGCCACCGGCGCATCGGCGACCAGGTTCACGCCGTCCAGCCTGAAACGCGGGTCCGACTTGAAGTGCACCTCGAGGAACAGGTCGCCTGCCGGTGCCTGGCCGATGCCTGCGCCGCCCTGGCCGGCGAGGCGGATCAGCTGGCCGGGCTTGACGCCGGCCGGGATCCGGACGTCGAGCGTGCGCTCGCGCAGCGTGACCCGGCCCTGGTCGTCGACCTGCGGGCTGCGCAGCGTGATCTGGCGGGCGGCACCGCGCCACGCGTCCACCAGGTCCAGCACGATCCGCGCATGGTGGTCCTCGCCGCGCAGGCTGAAGGCCGCACCCTCGCGCTGGCCTGGCGGTGCCTGTCGGTGTGCGCCGGCGCGTGCGGCCCTGCGCCCGAACAACTCGGCGAAGAAGTCGCTGAAGTCGCCCGCCTCGGGGCCGTCGAAGCCCCGGCCGCTGAACTCGAAGCCGGCGTCCCAGTCGGGCGGCGGCGAGAACGGCTCGCCCGGGCGCCGACCCTGGCCGACGGTGTCGTAGGCGGCTCGCCGCTCGGGGTCGGACAGCACCGCATTGGCCTCGTTGACCTCGCTCATGCGCGCGGCCGCGTCGGGCTCCTTGCTGACGTCGGGGTGGTACTTGCGCGCCAGCTGGCGAAACGCCTTCTTGATCTGGTCGGCCGTCGCGTCGCGCGGCACGCCCAGTATCTTGTAGTAGTCCTTGAATTCCATGAGGGTCGATTCCGTCCAGCCGACAATGCGGGCGGACCCGCCCGGCTTCAAGGGCGTTCAACGGCGCGGGTCCGGATCCTTCGGGTCGTCTTCCGCTCGGCTCGCGTGCACCGCCACCCGGTCAGGCGGTGGCCCCGCCGAACTCCTCGAACGATCTTACCGCGTCGGCCGCGTGCATCAGCGACGGCCCGCCACCCATGTAGACGGCGATCGCCAGCGTCTCCATGACCTGCGCGCGCGGCACGCCCAGCCGCACCAGTGCCTTGGTGTGAAAGCCGATGCAGCCGTCGCAGCGCGAGGCGACGCTGATGGCCAGGGCGATCAGCTCCTTGGTGCCGGCCGACAACTCGCCGGCGGCCATCGCCGATTTGGCCATCGCGTTGAACCCTTCCATCGTGCCGGGCTGCTCGGCGCGCAGCTTGGCCATGTTCTGGCCGATGTCGGCGGTGATCTGCTTGAAGGACTTGGCGGTCATCGGGTGCTCCGTGAGTGGGGGGTCCTGGTATCGGGGAGGGTGCGGGCACAGCGGCCGGCGAGTTGATCAAACCGATACGATCTCGACGCACACCCGGCAACCGAGGGCCCGAGCCATCTCGGCCACGCTTCCGATTCGGGACGAGTGCCGAGGATCGAGCAGACGGCGCACCACTTTT
This sequence comes from uncultured Burkholderiaceae bacterium, assembly GCA_964354355.1. Classification (GTDB taxonomy): domain Bacteria; phylum Pseudomonadota; class Gammaproteobacteria; order Burkholderiales; family Burkholderiaceae_E; genus CAYGZN01. The sequence continues at coordinate 4,958 of CAYGZN010000101.1, forward strand.
TCGTCCTTTCCCAGCCGTCGCGCAAGTTCGGAGCGGTTGACGCCGGCACCGCGCATGGCGAGGTGCAGCGCGGCCTTCAGCGCCGTCTCCGGGGGGACGACGACTCGGCGCTCACCGGAACGGGAGGGCGTGGGCGCCGGGATCTCGAGCCCATCGTCCATGCGCGCCTCCAATGCCGCCTGCAATGCCCCTTCGGCCGCTTCGACTGCATCCGCCATGTGTGCAGCTTGTGTAATGGCCTCGGGCAAGTCACGGCATGTGACCGTGCAGCCTGTCCGGGAACGTGTGAACCGCATCGGGTATTCGAACTTCATCTCTTCGGAAACCGCTTGCCTTGTCGAATCTCGGACTGTGAAAGTCCTAGTTGCTTGAGCATGGCGTGCAATGTGCCGGGTTTCAGCTCGTCCGACAGTTGCCGAACCACTGTTCGTCGGCCGTTGACGATCAGCACCCCATGGCTACCCTTGCCGAGATCCGGCCGCCACGTGCATGGCCAGTTCCGGGCGCGTGCGAGCATTCGCACAGCCCTGAGGAACTCGACTCCGGTCACGCAATTGTCGGACAAATATGTCCGAATGACAACAGCGGCATTCGCGGCACTCGTTGGCGAAGACGATGTCATTCATTCTTGTCTCGTGCGCCGAGCGGGACCACTAGACCAAGGGCCTAGAACTGCGGCCGTGCGGCTGCGCATCGAATCATGCGCGAAACGCGCGCACTGCCACGGCGGCGAGCGCGACCCAGAAGGCCAGGCGCAGTGCGAGCGCGCCGACGGTGCGCATCTCGTACGCCCCGCCCGACAGCACGTGCACGGCAAAGGCCACGCAGACTGCGCCGGTGGCCAGCGCAATGAGCAACGCCGCCCAGCGGGACCACGGCCGGCGCAACCACACCGCGACCGCCGTGATCACGTAGGCGAATCCGGCGGCGAAGTTGAACCACAGCACGAAGCCGACGGCGTCACCGACCGCGGCCCGTGCCTCGGGTCCCCCGAACAGCGCACGACCGCCGCTGACCACCGTCAGGGCGCCGAACACGGCCGCGGCGATGGCCCACCATCGAAGCGCCCGCGTGGAGGTCATGATTCTCGTCGCCACCGCGTTCGACCGGACGCGGATCCGGGGCGGTTCCCCCGCCAGGCGGACGTATCCATGCGCTACCGTTTCCCTTCGATCAGGATCTCGATCAACCGCGGCCCACCCGCGCTGAACGCCTGCGCGACCGCCGCCGAAATGTCGTCGCCGCGGCTGACCCGCACCCCCGGCACACCCATCCCGGCTGCCATCTCCACGAACCCCAGCGCGGGGCCGGTCAGGTCCATCTGCGGGTACGGCTTGTCCGACGCCGCGTCGAAGCGCTGCCGGTAGAGGTCCAGGTTGTGCTTGAGCACACGATACTCGCGGTTGGCGAGGACGGCGAAAACGATCGGCAGGCCGTGGTGCGCGGCGGTCCACAGCGCCTGGATCGAGTACATCGCCGAGCCATCGCCCGACAGGCACAGCACCGGACGGCCCGGGTGGCCCACGCTGGCACCGATCGCGCCGGCCAGCCCCTGGCCGATGCCGCCGCCGCGCGCGCCGAGGTACTGGTCGGCCGACTCGATCGAAAACGACGCGGCGAAGTCGAGGCTGGCGGTGATCGACTCCTCGACGATCATGGCGTCGGCGGGCGTGGCCCGGCGCAGCTCGGCCATCACGCGCGGCATCGAGATGGGCTGGCGGGCCCAGGCCTTGTCCAGGCGTGCCGCGTAGGCGGCCGTGTCGCGTGCCTTCTGCCCGGCCAGCGCGGCGCAGCGGGACGCCGCCGCCGCGCGCCACGCATCGCCCGCTTCGCGCGCGATCGCCTCGTCCAGCGCGCGCAGCGCGGCGCCCATGCCGCCGATGAGACCGACGTCGACGGCGTGGTTGTAGGCCACCGGCCGAGCAGACGTTTCGACCTGCACGACGCATGCGCCGTCTGGAAACGGGCTGCCCGGCGAGAACCAGATCTCCTCGAAGAAAGCGCCGCCGAGCAGCAGCACCAGGTCCGCGTCGGCCAGCGCCTTTCGGATCGCGGCCGCATCGAACGGGACGTTGCCCCGGGCGTGCGGGTGCGCACCCGGGAACGACGCGTGGCCGCGGATGCCCTCGAACCAGACCGGCGCGCCGATGCGCTCGGCCAGATGCACGAGGTCCGCGACGGCGCCTGCGCGTGCGACCTCGTCGCCGACGACGATCACCGGCGCCCGAGCCGCCACGATGCACGCACACGCGTCGGCCACGGCGCGCGGGTCGGGGGCGGCCTCGCGGTAGTAGCGGCCCGGCTCGATCGGCGCATTGTCGGTCTGCTGCTCCATCACGTCGATCGGCAGCGACACGAACACGGGACCGGCCGGCGGATCGTGGGCGATCTTGAACGCGCGGCGCAGCACCTCGTCCATCTCTTCGGCGGACTGCACCTGGGTGCTCCACTTGGTCACGGGCGCGGCCATGGCCACCAGGTCGTGGCTCAGGACCGGCTCGCGCCGCAGCATGCGCGTGTCCTGCTGGCCGGCAGTCACGACCATCGGCGCGTTGGCCTTCAGTGCGTTGTAGAGCATGCCCACCCCGTTGCCCAGGCCGGGCGCGACGTGCAGGCTGACGACGCCGGTGCGGCCGGTGGCGCGTGCGTAATAGCTGGCCGCGCCGACGGCGATGCCTTCGTGCAGGTGCACGACGTAGCCGATCGACGGGTAGTCGAGCAGCGCGTCGAGCAGCGGGCTCTCGGTGGTGCCGGGATTGCCGAAGATGTGGCGCACACCGTGCAGTGCCAGGCTCTGCATGAAGACGTCGCGTCCGCGCATGGGTGACTCCTGTGCTGGGTCGGTAGTGTGCAACAACGCGGGCAGGCGCGCGAACCGAGATCCTTGCGTAGACTCACCCTTTCGAGCGGCTCGACGCGGCCGCAGGGAGCACGCATTGCTAGCGCATTGGGTCCGGCGCCTGCCGTTCTACTACGGGTGGGTGGTCGTCGCGGTGGTGTTCGTGACGATGGCGGTGGGCGTGAACGCGCGCACCGCCTTCTCGCTGCTGTACCCGCCGATGCTCGACGAGTTCGGCTGGGACCGGGGCGTGACCGCGGGTGCATTCTCGTTCGGCTTCCTGGTGTCGGCGGTGCTCAGTCCGACGCTGGGCCGGATGATGGACCGCCACGGCCCGCGGGTCGTGATGGAGTTCGGCATCGCTGCGATGGCTGCGGGCCTGATGCTGGCCACGCTGGCGCGCGAGCCCTGGCACGTCTACGCGACGCTCGGCGTGCTGGTCGGCGCCGGCAGCGTGTGCCTGGGCTACACCGGGCAGGCGCTGTTCCTGCCGGCGTGGTTCGTGCGCCGGCGCGGGCTGGCGCTGAGCGTCGCGTTCGCCGGCGTGGGCGTGGGGTCGATCGCGCTGTTTCCCGCCCTGCAGGCCTTCATCGAGCGCACCGACTGGCGCACCGCCTGCTGGACGATGGGCATCGTCGTGCTGGTCGTGCTCGCGCCGCTGAACCTGCTGCTGCGTCGCCGCCCCGAGGACCTGGGCCTGCGGCCCGACGGCGAGCTGGCGCCGGACGCCGCAGGTGCGGCGGCGCCGAAGAAGACCAACGTGGTCGACGCGGCGTGGGTCGCGACCGACTGGACGCTGGCGCGGGCGGTGCGCACCGCGCGGTTCTGGTGGATCGCGCTCGGCAATTTCTGCGGCCTGTTCGCGTGGTACGCCGTGCAGGTCCACCAGACCAAGTTCCTGCTCGAAGTGGGGTTCGGTGCGACGCAGGCGGCGTGGGCGCTGGGGGCCGTGAGCCTGGCCGGCGTGCCGGGCCAGATCGCGCTCGGCCAACTGTCCGATCGCGTCGGGCGCGAGCTCGTGTGGACGATCGGCTGCCTGGGGTTCGGGCTGACCTACGCAGCGCTGCTGCTGCTGGCCGAGCACCCGAGCGCGATGCTGCTCTACGTCATGGTCCTGGCCCAGGGTGTGCTCGGCTACGGCATGACCTCGGTGTTCGGTGCGATCACGGCCGAGATCTTCGAGGGCAAGCACTACGGCAGCATCTTCGGCACGCTGGGCCTGGCGTCGCTGGCGGGCGGCGCATTGGGACCCTGGCTGGCCGGCGCGCTGCACGACCGGACCGGCAGCTA
>CAYGZN010000102.1:0-9072 GCA_964354355.1 uncultured Burkholderiaceae bacterium
GCGGCGCGTCGGTGCTGTTGTCGGCGGGCGCGGCCGCCGCAGTGTGTGCGCCCGGGGGGCCGCTGGCGCTGGCCTGTGCTGCTGTGGCCACCGCGGTCACGTGGTTGGGTGTGGACATGGCCATGATCGCCATCGACGAAGCGTTCTTCCGCGAGAAGATGCGCAACGAGCTGCTCGAAGAACTGCAGGGTCAGCGCCGGCAGGTGCGCGAGGAATTGCGATTGCATCTGGAGCAGGCGGCGGCCGACTATCGCTCACAGGCCGAGCATCGAATCGACAAGGTCTTCGTGCCTGCGAGGGACGGGTGAGCGCTGCACGCCCACGTCGACGATCTTGTCCGCGCGCGCGACGCGAAACGCCCGCCGAAGGCCGCCACGACTGCTGCAAGCGCAGCGACCAGCGCGGCTGCGTGCGCGACAATTGCGGGCACCGTATCGCTGAGCTGCAAGCGAAGTACCGGCTGGCGTCAAGCCGCGGTGCGAGTTGGTTCGACCTGGCGACCGACGCGTTGCGCCGATCGACCTGATTGCGCGTTACCTGGAGCGGATGGGTCAGGGGGCTGCGCTGCCCCAGGTCACGTAGCCGGCGATCCGGGGGGCCCGGGGCAGATAGGCGCTGTGCGCCTCGGCGATGCGAAAGCCGGCAGCCTCGATCAGCGGCACCATCTCGCGGTTCAGGTGGCAGCCCCCGGCGAACTTGCCCCAGACGCCGTCGAGCCGTTCCTGCCAGTGCCGCACGCCGGCGTCCGGCGCCGCGCCGTGCTCGCAGAACAGCAGCTGCCCGTCGGTTCGCAGCACGCGCCGCATCTGCCGAAGTGCTGCAGCGACGTCCGGGATCGTGCACAGCGTGAACGTGACGAGCACCGTGTCGACGCTGCGGTCCGGCAGCGGCAGCGCCTCGCCGTCGAGGTCGAGCATCCGCACGTCGAGTCCCGCGGCGGCGATGCGCGGCGCGGCCAGTGCCCGCATCTCGCGCGACGGCTCGAGGGCCCAGAGCCACTCGATCCGCCCGCGGTCGTAGTGCGGCAGGTTCAGGCCCGAACCGAAGCCGACCTCCAGCACGCGGCCGCGGGCCCGGGGCACCACGAGGCGTCGACGCGCGTCGATCAGCGGACTGGCGCAGACGCAGTGGATGAGTCGCGGCAGCAGGTAGCGTTCGTACAGGTTCGTCACGGCGGCGGTCACACGATACCGACGAAATGCATCGCCAGGGCGAGCGCGACTGCAGCCAGCAGGAAGTTCAGCCAGACGCCGAGATGGGTCCAGTAGCCCTGCGGAATTTCGCGTTCGCCGAGTCCGCGAAGCACCACGCGGAACTGCAGTGCCGAGATCACCGCGATGGCGGCGCCGATGAGCAGAAGCGCCACGCCCAGCCACAGCGAAAAGCCACGCTGCGAACCGGACAGAGGCTGGTTGCCGACCATCCGCAGAAACAGGCCGAACCGCTCGACGACGAAACCGAAGCCCATCAACGCGATGCAGGTTCGCTGCCAGGCGAGCAGCGTCCGTTCGGCGGCGAACAGGACGCGAGGGTCGTCGAGGTAAGACATGGAGGGTCCTGAGCAAGAGGCCGATGCAAGCGGGCACGCAGCGTCCGTCGGCGCCGGCGGACACGACTGCGTTAGCATAGGCGGCCTTTACGCGCCATTGGAACACGAGGCCCAGACGATGAAACCCGGCAAAGCAGTCGTCAAGCGCAACCGTCGCATCCGCGAGCCGGCGCTGGCTCGCCCGCGGCCGGCGCCGCGCAGTGCCACGCGGGTTCCTGCAGTCGCCGCCCGCGGCGGCCCGGCCAGCGGCGGCCAGGGCGGCAGCAAGGGCGGCAGCGGCAAGGCAGTCACCGTGCGCGCGTCGGCCGCCCAGCCGGCCGCCACGAGCCTCGTCGGGCTGCCGTTCGAGCGCGACTCCTTCGCCGCGACGGCGCTGGCCGACCTGATCGATCGCTCGGTGCACGCGGCGAGTGCGCGATTCACCGGCGGCCTGTCGCCCGCAGCGCTGAGCGAGGCCTGCATGGACTGGGCGATCCACCTCGCCGCGGCGCCCGGCAAACGCATGCAGCTCTCGCAGAAGGCGCTGAAGAAGGCGGCGCGGTTTGCCACCTACGCGGCGGGCGCCGCGGCGAATCCGCAGGCGCGCGAGCGCTGCATCGAGCCGCTCGCGCACGACAGGCGGTTTGCCGGCGACGCCTGGCTCAAGTGGCCGTTCAACGTGCTCCACCAGGGGTTCCTGCTCAATCAGCAGTGGTGGCACAACGCGACCACCGGGGTGCACGGGGTCACCGCGCAGCACGAGAACCTCGTGCAGTTCATGACCCGCCAGGTGCTCGACGTGTTCTCGCCGTCGAACTTCCCGCTCACCAATCCCGACGTGCTCGAGCAGACCGCCCGCGAACACGGCGTCAACCTGCTGCGCGGCCTGCGCAACCTGCTCGAGGACTGGGACCGCTCGACCGGCGGCAAGCCGCCCGTCGGCGCCGAGGCGTTCGAGCCGGGGCGCAACGTCGCGGTCACCCCGGGAAAGGTGGTGTACCGCAACCGCCTGATCGAGCTGATCCAGTACGCGCCCGCGACCGAGCGGGTGCGGCCCGAGCCGATCCTGGTCGTGCCGGCGTGGATCATGAAGTACTACATCCTGGACCTGAGCGAGCACAACTCGCTGGTCCGGTTCCTGACCCGCCAGGGCTTCACGGTGTTCATGATCTCGTGGAAGAACCCGCAGCCCGAGGACCGCGACCTCGGCATGGACGAGTACCGGTCGCTCGGCGTGATGGCGGCGCTCGATGCGGTGAGCGCCATCGTCCCGGGTCGCAAGGTCCACGCTGCGGGGTACTGCCTGGGCGGCACGCTGCTGTCGATCGCCGCGGCCGCGATGGCGCGGGAGGCCGACGCGCGGCTCGCGTCGATCACGCTGCTGGCCGCGCAGACCGACTTCCAGGAGGCGGGCGAACTGACGCTGTTCATCAACGAGAGCCAGGTGGCCTTCCTCGAGGACATGATGTGGGAGCAGGGCTTCCTGGACACCACGCAGATGGCGGGCGCGTTCCGCACGCTGCGCTCCAATGACCTGGTCTGGTCGCGGCTCGTTCACGACTACCTGATGGGCGAGCGCCAGCCGATGTCCGACCTGATGGCCTGGAACGCGGACGCGACGCGGATGCCGTATCGAATGCACGCGGAGTATCTGCGCCAGCTGTTCCTGGACAACGACCTGGCGAACGGCCGGTTTCGCGTCGGGGGGCGGCCGGTGGCGCTGACCGACATCCGCGCGCCGATCTTCGCGGTCGGCACCGAGCAGGACCACGTCGCGCCGTGGCGCTCGGCGTTCAAGATCCACATCCTGACCGACGCCGCGATTACTTTCCTGCTGACCGGCGGCGGCCACAACGCGGGCATCGTTTCGGAGCCTGGGCACCGCGGCCGCGCGTACCGCGTGATGACCCTGTTGAACGACGCCCGCTACGTCGACCCCGACACCTGGCTTGCCGAGGCGACGGTCAAGGACGGTTCCTGGTGGCCGGAGTGGGTCGACTGGCTGGGCCGCCGGTCGGGTTCGCCGGTGCCGCCGCCGCCGATGGGTGCCGCAGGGGGAGGGTATCGGCCGGTTTGCGACGCGCCGGGCACGTACGTGCTGCAGGCGTGACCGGCGGGACGCCCGACCGGCCTGCTGCGTCACTTCTTGACCATCATCCGGAAGTAGTCCTCGCGCGAGCTGGCGTACAGCGCGTGGCGCATCTCGACCCAGGCGGTCACTTCGGAGGCCGGCATCGGCTTGGCCAGGTAGTAGCCCTGGACCTCGTCGCAGCCCATGGCGGCCAGCGCGCGCAGCTCCTCGACGGTCTCGACGCCTTCGGCCACGACCGTCAGCCCGAGCTGCTTGCCCAGGTCGATCGTCGAGCGAACGATGGTGTGGCCGCCGCGGTTCTGGTTCATGCCGCTGACGAACGAGCGGTCGATCTTGAGCTCGTTGACCGGCAGCTGCTGCAGCTGGGTCAGCGTGGCGTAGCCGGTGCCGAAGTCGTCCACCGACAGCCGTACGCCCTGCTCGGCGATCTCGCGCAGGTTGTTCAGCGCGTTGCGGGTCTCGCTGACGACGCCGCTCTCGGTGATCTCCAGGCACAGCCGCCGCGGCTCGATGCGCTGCACGCGCAGCGTCTCGGCGATCAGGCCCGAGAAGTCGGGATTCTCGATGTCGTGCGCCGACACGTTGACGGCGACCCGCAGGTCGAGTCGCTTGGCGCTGAGCTCGCCGGCGAAGCGCGCGCCTTCGGCGACGACCCAGCGGGTGATCTCGCGCATGAACCCGGTCTGTTCGGCGAACTTGATGAACTCGCCCGGCGGCACGCGGCCGCGCGTCGGGTGGTTCCAGCGCACCAGGCCCTCCAGGCCGACGATCAGGCCGCTGTGCAGGTCGAGCTTGGGCTGATACTCGAGCACGAACTGCCCGCCTTCGAGCGCCGCGCGCATCTCGCCGAGCATCGACAGGTAACTGCGCCGGACCTCGCCGGCGTTGCCGTCGAAGAACACGACGCCGGTGCCGCGGCGTTTGGCGCGATACATCGCGGTGTCGGCGTGGCGCAGCAGGGTCAGCTCGTCCTCGCCGTGTGTCGGGCACAGCGCGACGCCGATGCTCAGGTCGATGTCGACCAGCTGGTCCAGGTGGTGCAGCGGGGCCTTCATCGCGTCGACGATGCGCTGGGTCACCTCGCGCGCGACGTCCGGGCCGCCGTCGAGCAGCAGCACGAACTCGTCGCCGCCGAGACGGGCCACCGTGTCGGTGTCGCGCACGGCCGCGCGCAGCCGTCGTGCGACATCGCGCAGCACCTCGTCGCCGGCCGCGTGCCCCAGCGTGTCGTTGATCATCTTGAAGCGGTCGAGGTCGACCACTGCGACCGCGAACGGCGCCCGCTTGCGCTTCCACTGCGCCAGCGCGTGGCGGATCCGGTCGGTCAGCAGCGAGCGGTTCGGCAGCGAGGTCAGCCGGTCGTACAGCGCCGACTGCATGATCCGCTTCTCGCGGGCGGCGGCCACCGACAGCAGCGTGTTGACGCGGCGCGCCAGGATGCCCAGGTCGTCCCGCGGGCCGGGGTCGACGCGCTTCTCGAAACCGCCTTCCTCGGAGTGATCGAGCACCGCGGCGATCCGCTCGATGCGCCCCGACATCACGCGCCCGAGCAACCAGAACGCCGGACCGAGCAGCGCGAGACTCGTGGCGCCGCAGGCCCACAGCAGCGTGGCCGAACCCGCCAGGACCTGCGGAAACCCCTGCAGGACCGCGAAGACCAGTCCGTATGTCGCGGCCACCCCTGCGACCGCGACCGCGCTCAGCGTGACCTGCATCGACAGCCAGGGCCGCCGCTCGACGCCGGGCGGCGCGGGCAGTTCCGGCGCGGCGGCCGGAAGTGGCGGCGGCGCGTGTGACAGGGCGCGAGCCGGCGCCGCGGCCGATGCCCGCGTCTGCCCGCGGCCGGCCGTCGACTTCTGCCTCATTGCCCTGGTCCTAGACGTTCCAGCGAGTCAGTCTAGTGTGCGGTGCACGGTGAGGCCAGCCGACGCGTGCCCGCGCCGCGCGCACGCGGACGGGCGGCGCCGGGCGGCCGACGGACGCGCTCAAGCGTGGCCGCAGCGCGATAAGTGGCCGTGCGCGGCGGCTCAGTCGGCGGTCGCGCCCGATGCCTTGACGACCGGGCCCCAGCGCGCGACTTCGACTCGGATCATGTCCGCCATCTGCCCGGGGCTGCTGCCGATGATCACGTAGCCCAGTTCCGACATCCGCTTGACGAAATCCGGTGCGCGCGTGGCCTTGATCGCGTCCGCGCTCAGGTGCTCGACGATGTCCTTCGGTGTTCCCGCCGGCACCGCCAGGCCGAACCACACGCCCGATTCGTAGCCGCGCACGCCCGCTTCGGCCACCGTGGGCAGATCCGGCAGCGTGGGATCGCGCCGCGCACCGGTGGTGGCCAGCGCGCGCAGCTTGCCGGCCTTGATGTGGGGCAAGGCCGATGGGATGTTGTCGAACATCAGGTTGACCTGGCCGCCCAGCAGGTCGACCACGGCCGGCGCGCTGCCCTTGTACGGCACGTGCACGATGTCGGTGCCCGTGAGCTGCTTGAACAACTCGCCCGACATGTGGATGCTGGTGCCGCTGCCGCTCGACGCATAGGTCAGCTTCCCCGGCTGCGCCTTGGCCAGCGCGATCAGCTCCTCGACCGAGTTGGCCTTGACCGACGGGTGCAGCACCAGCACGTTGGACAGCGACACCAGGGCCGACACGGGCACCAGGTCCTTGTTCGGGTCGTACTGCATTCTCGGGTACAGCACCGGATTGATGGCCTGGATGCCGCTGGTCGTCATGAACAGCGTGTAGCCGTCCGGCGCCGACCGGGCCGCTTCGCCGCCTCCGACGTTGCCCCCCGCCCCGGGGCGGTTCTCCACCGTCACCGCCACGCCGAGCGTCCTGGCCAGCTCCACGGCCACCGCGCGCGACGCGATGTCGACCGCGCCGCCCGGCGGGAACGGGCAGATCAGGCGGATCGGCCTGGCGGGCCATGCCTGAGCCTGCGCGGCCGTCGACAGCGCGCCCAGCGAACCTGCCGCCAGCGCCGACACCAGAATCCTGATCATCGTCCGTCTCATCGCGCGTCTCCCTGTGTGGTCGGTCGAGTTTAGCGCGGAGCGGGGCGCCGGAAACGGTGCGACACGCCGATTCCGGTAAACTGGACAGTCTCCCCAAGGCCGTTCCGGACGGGACCCGCCATGCCAGCCTCCGTCGTCCAATCCCTGCACCCGCCCGCGCGCGGTCCCGCCACGCGACTGTCCACGACCGCGGAGATCATCGCGGATATCCGTGCGGGCCGGATGGTCATCCTGGTCGACGAGGAAGATCGCGAGAACGAGGGCGACCTGGTCCTCGCCGCGGACTTCGTCACCGCCGAGGCGATCAACTTCATGGCGCGTTTCGGCCGCGGGCTGATCTGCCTGACGCTGACCGAGCAGCGCTGCCGCCAGTTACGGCTGCCGCTGATGGTGCAGGCCAACGGCACGGCCCACGGCACCAACTTCACGGTGTCGATCGAGGCCGCCGAGGGCGTCACGACCGGGATCTCCGCGGCCGACCGCGCGCGCACGGTGCAGGCCGCCGTCGCGGCCGACGCCTCGCCCGACGACCTGGTGCAGCCGGGGCACATCTTTCCGCTGATGGCGCAGGCCGGCGGCGTGCTGATGCGAGCCGGTCACACCGAAGCGGGATGCGACCTGGCGCAGCTGGCCGGCCTGACGCCCGCGGCCGTGATCTGCGAGATCCTGAAGGACGACGGCTCGATGGCCCGCCTGCCCGATCTGGTGGCGTTCGGAGCCGCCCACGGCCTGAAGATCGGCACGATCGCCGACCTGATCCAGCATCGCAGCGCCACCGAGAGCCTGGTCGAGCGGCTCGGCGCGCGCGAGGTGCAGACGGCGTTCGGGCCGTTCACGGTCGTCGCGTTTCGCGACAAGCCCAGCGGCTCGCCGCACCTGGCGATGGTTCGCGGCGAATTCGACGCGCAGACCGAGGTGCTGGTCCGCGTCCACGAGCCGCTGTCGGTGCTGGACCTGCTGGGCGTCGAGAGCGGCACGCATTCCTGGTCGGTGCACCGTGCGCTCGAGGCGATCGCGCGCCACGGCAGGGGGGTGCTGGTGATGCTCAACTGCGCGCAGGACGGGGCGCGCCTGCTGCAGCAGTTCGACGAGGTCGTGGGGGCCGACGCGGGGGCGGCCACCCCGCGGCGTCGCGCCGCGAAGATGGATCTGCGCACCTACGGGGTCGGCGCCCAGATCCTGCGCGAACTGGGCGTCGGGCGGATGCGCCTGCTGTCGCAGCCTCGGCGGATGCCGAGCATGGCCGGCTACGACCTGCAGGTCGTCGGCTTCGAGTCGCAGGACTGACGGAGACCCGCGTGGACAAATCGCAGATCGAGGTCTTCCGGGCCGACCTGAACGGCGAGGGCCTGCGGGTCGCCGTCGTGCAGTCGCGCTTCAACGAGCCGATCTGCGACGCGCTGCGCGAGAGCTGCCTGGCGGAGCTCGCGCAGCTGGGGGTGGGCACCGAGGACGTGTTCGTCTGTTCGGTGCCCGGCGCGCTGGAGATTCCGGTCGTGCTGCGCCAGCTGGCCGCGTCCGAGCAGTTCGACGCGCTGATCGCGCTGGGCGCCGTCGTGCGCGGCGCCACCTATCACTTCGAGGTCGTCTCCGAGCAGAGCGCGGGCGGCGTCATGCAGGTCGCCCTGGAGTTCTCGATGCCGGTGGTCAACGCGATCCTGACGGTGGACACCGACGAGCAGGCGCACGAACGCATGAACGTCAAGGGCGCCGAGGCCGCTCGGGTGGCCGTCGAGATGGGCAACCTGGCGGCGTCGCTCGCCACACTGACGGGCGACGATGGCGGCGAGTAGGGCGGGCAGCGCAGACCCCGTCGCGGCCAAGGGGCCGCCCAAGAGCGCCCGCCGGCGCTCGCGCGAGCTCGCGATGCAGGGCTTGTACCAGTGGCTGCTATCGCGCGAGGACGCGGGCGCGATCGAGGCGCACATCTCGGCGTCACCCGGCTTCGACCGAGCGGATCGCGCGCACTTCGGCGAGCTGCTGCACGGGACGATCCGCGACGCCGATGCGCTGCACGCGCAGCTCGAGCCGCACCTGGACCGCAAGGTCGGCGAGCTGAGCCCGGTCGAGCACGCGACGCTGCTGATCGGCTGCTTCGAGCTGACCCGCCACCTCGAGATCCCCTATCGCGTCGTCATCAACGAGGCGGTCGAGCTGGCCAAGACCTTCGGCGGCACCGACGGCTACAAGTACATCAACGGCGTGCTCGACAAGGTCGCGATGCGCGCGCGCCCCGGCGAGGCCCGGTCGCGCTGACCGCGTGCACGGGCGGAGGCGGCGTGGCGGCCCTCGGCGAGTTCGAACTCATCGCGCGGTACTTCGAGCGCCGGGGCGGGCCGCGCCGTGCGCTGCTCGGCATCGGCGACGACTGCGCGCTGCTGCCGCCGCTGGACTGCCTGGCCGTGTCGACCGACATGCTGGTCGCGGGCCGGCACTTCTTC
>CAYGZN010000103.1:0-9051 GCA_964354355.1 uncultured Burkholderiaceae bacterium
ATCGTCCAGGAGGGTCAGTCGGCCGCGATCCTGCGATTCGGCGAGTTCCGCTACATGGTCGAGACCGCGGGCTTCAAGTGGCGCCTGCCGTATCCGATCGAGAGCGCCGAGATCGTCGACGTGCAGCGGCTGCGGCAGATCGAGGTCGGTTACCGCACCAGCGTCAAGAACAAGGTGCCCAAGGAATCGCTGATCCTGACCGGTGACACCGCCATCGTCGACCTGCAGTTCGCGGTCCAGTACCGGATCCTCGACGCCAAGGCCTACCTGTTCAACAACAACCCGGGCGTCTCGCCGGAAGAAATCGTGCGCCAGGCGGCCGAGACTGCCATTCGCGAGGTGATCGGCACGCGGCGCATCGACCAGGTGCTGTACGAGGAGAAGGAGCAGGTGGCCAAGGAGGCGCTGCGGCTGATGCAGTCCATCGCCGATCGCTATCGGGCCGGGGTTGGGATCGTCGACGTGACCATCCAGCAGGCGCAGCCCCCCGAGCAGGTGCAGGCAGCGTTCGAGGACGCCAACAAGGCGGCGCAGGACCGCGAGCGGCTGATCAACGAGGGTCAGGCCTACGCCAACGACGTGATCCCGCGGGCGCGCGGCACGGCGGCCCGCCTGCAGCAGGAAGCCGACGGCTACAAGCAGCGCGTGATCGCCACCGCAGAGGGTGACTCGAACCGCTTCAAGGCCGTGCTCACCGAGTACAACCGGGCGCCGCGCGTCACGCGCGAGCGGATGTATCTGGACACGATGCAGCAGATCTTTTCGAACACCAGCAAGATCTACGTCGACTCGCGCAACGCCAACAGCCTGCTGTACCTGCCGCTGGATCGGCTGATCCAGGAAACCGGGCGGGCGGGCGGTGACAACGCGCGGCCCGTCGCGCCCGGTGCGGGCGCGGCCAGCGGCGGCGAGCGCCTGGACGTGCCCGCGCCGTCGGCCGCGCGCGAAGGCCTGCGCAGCCGCGAACGCGACGCCGGTCGATAGGGGAACGCGATGCAACGAATCGTACCGATCCTGCTCGGCCTGCTGGTCGTGCTCGGCGTGGCCTCGACGATGCTGTTCGTGGTCGACCAGCGCCAGTACGCCGTGGTCTTCGCGCTGGGCGAGATCAAGGAAGTCATCACCAAGCCCGGGCTGCATTTCAAGCTGCCGCCGCCGTTCCAGAACGTGCAGTACTTCGACAACCGGATCCTGACGATCGACACGGCCGACGTCGACCGCTTCATCACGTCCGAGAAGCTCAACGTCCAGATCGACACGTTCGTGAAATGGCGCATCGCCGATCCGCGCAAGTTCTTCGTGTCGGTCGGCGGCTCGGAAGTGATCGCGGCAGACCGGATCCAGCGCAGCCTGCGCGACTCGCTCAACAACGAGGTCGCCCGCAAGACCGTGGCCGACGTCATCTCCGGCAAGCGCCAGGAACTGCTCGACTCGGTCCGGGTGAAGATGAACGAGGACGCCAAGCAGATCGGCGCCGAGATCGTCGACGTGCGCCTGAAGCGGGTCGACTTCGCGCCAGAGGTCTCCGAGCGGGTCTTCGACCGCATGCAGTCCGAGCGCAAGCGCGTCGCCAACGAGCGGCGTGCAACCGGGTCGGCCGAGTCCGAGAAGATCCGCGCCGATGCCGATCGCCAGCGCGACGTGATCATCGCCGAGGCCTATCGCGACGCGCAGCGCGTCAAGGGCGAGGGCGACGCCAAGGCATCGGCGGTGTTCGCCGAGGCGTTCGGGCAGAACCCCGAGTTCGCCGGTTTCTACCGCAGTCTCGAGGCCTACCGCGCGTCGTTTCGCAACCGCAGCGACATGTTCGTGCTCGACCCGTCGTCCGACTTCTTCAGGTACTTCCGCTCCGCGGACGGCGCCGCCGCTGCGCCCAAGGGCAAGTGACCGATGGGCTCCACGCTGGTCGCCGCCCTGGGGCTGATGCTCGTCGTCGAAGGGCTGATGCCCCTGGTGTCGCCCGTGCAGTGGCGGGAAGCGATGCGTCGGATCTCCGCGCTGCGTGACGGGCAGATCCGTTTCATCGGACTGGCCGCGATGGTGGTCGGCCTGGTCCTGCTGGCGTCTGCCGGCTAGTCTCGCCCGGTTCGCCGAGTCGCGCCGTGCCGCGCTGGCTGCTCCCGGAGTGCATTTCCGACATCCTGCCGAGCGAGGCCCGGCGGGTCGAGGACCTGCGCCGCCGGCTGCTCGACCTGTACCGGTGCTATGGCTACGAACTGGTGATGCCACCGCTGATCGAGTACATCGAGTCGCTGCTCACCGGCAGCGGGCGCGACCTCGACCTGCGCACGTTCAAGCTGATCGACCAGTTGTCGGGCCGAACGATGGGGCTGCGCGCCGACATCACGCCGCAGGCGGCGCGCATCGACGCGCACCTGCTGAACCGCAACGGCGTGACCCGTCTGTGCTACAGCGGCAGCGTGCTGCACGCGCGGCCCTCGGGCGCGCTGTCCAGCCGCGAGCCGCTGCAGATCGGGGCCGAGTTGTTTGGCCACGCGGGTCTCGAGGCGGACCTCGAGGTCATCGAGCTGCTGCTGCAGTCGCTGCGCGCGGCAGGTGTCCCGCGCGTGCGCCTCGACCTGAGCCACGTGGACGTGGTGCGCACGCTGCTGGCCGAGTTGCCGGGTCTGACCGAGGACGAGGTGCTGCCGCTGGTCCAGGCCAAGGATACGCCCGCGCTGGCCCAGGCGCTCGAAGGGGTTCGAGACGGCGCGTCGCGCCGCGCGCTGCTGGCGCTGCCCACGCTCTACGGACCGGCGCCCGACGTCCTGGCGCGTGCCGCTGCGCTGCTGCCGGCGTTGCCCGCGCTGACGGCGGCGCTCGATCAGCTGCGCCGGCTGGCCGCCTCGCCGCTGCTGGCGGCCGCGCCCGACCTGCAGGTCGAGGTCGCGCTGGACCTGGGCGACCTGCGCGGTTACCGTTATCACAGTGGCACGATCTTCGCCGCCTATGTGGACGGCGCGCCCAACGCGATCGGTCGCGGCGGGCGCTACGACAACGTCGGCGCGGCGTTCGGCCGCGCACGGGCGGCGACCGGTTTCTCGCTCGAGCTGCGCGAGCTGGCGGCCCTGCTGCGCGAGCCCGCCCCGACGCCCGCGGTCCGCGCGCCCTGGGCCGACGACCGGCAGCTGGCCGACGCGGTGCGCGGACTGCGCGCCGCCGGCCAGATCGTCGTGCAGGCGCTGCCGGGGCACGGGCAGGAGCAGCAGGCGTTCCTGTGCGACCGCGAACTGATCAGGGAGGGTGGTGGCTGGGTCGTCCGGCCGCTGCGAGACGGATAACAGATGGTCCAGAACATCGTGGTGATCGGCACCCAGTGGGGTGACGAGGGCAAGGGGAAGGTCGTCGACTGGCTCACCGAGATGGCCCGCGGCGTCGTGCGGTTCCAGGGTGGGCACAACGCCGGCCACACGCTGGTCATCGGCGGGCGCAAGACCGTGCTGCGGCTGATTCCCTCGGGCATCCTGCGTCCCGGCGTGACCTGCTACATCGGCAGTGGTGTCGTGCTCTCGCCCGAGGCACTGCTTCAGGAGATCGGCGAGCTGGAGCAGGGCGGGGTCGCTGTGCGCGAGCGCCTGCGCATCAGCGGCACCTGCCCGCTGATCCTGCCGTACCACGTCGCACTCGACCAGGCGCGCGAGGCCCGCCGCGGCGACGCCAAGATCGGCACGACTGGGCGCGGAATCGGCCCGGCCTACGAGGACAAGGTCGCCCGGCGGGCCGTGCGCGTGCGGGACCTGTTCACGCCGGACACGCTGCGCGAGCGCGTGCGCGAGGTGCTGGACCTGCACAACTTCGTGCTGGCCCACTACTACGGCGCGCAGCCGCTCGATCCCGGCCAGGTGACCGACGACGCGCTGAAGCTTGCACCCCGGGTGGCCCCGATGGTCGCCGACGTTCCCGCAGAGCTCGCTGCGGCCACGCGTCGCGGCGACCGGCTGCTGTTCGAAGGCGCGCAGGGCGCGCTGCTCGACGTGGACCACGGCACCTATCCCTACGTCACCAGCAGCAACTGCATCGCCGGGGCGGCGTCCCCGGGTGCCGGCGTGGGGCCGCAGCAGCTGCACTACGTGCTGGGCATCGCGAAGGCCTACACCACGCGGGTCGGCTCGGGGCCGTTTCCGACCGAGCTGTTCGACGACACCGGCAAGCACCTGGCCACCCGCGGCAACGAGTTCGGCTCGGTCACCGGCCGCCCGCGCCGCTGCGGCTGGTTCGATGCCGTGGCAATGCGCCGCTCGATCCAGCTCAGCGGCGTGTCCGGGCTGTGCGTGACCAAGCTCGATGTGCTCGACGGGCTGCCCACCGTGCGGATCTGCGTCGGCTACCGGCGCGCCGGCCAGCCGGTCGACCTGCTGCCCTTCGGTGCCGACGACGTGGCGGCCTGCGAGCCGCTGTACGAGGAGATGCCGGGCTGGAGCGAATCGACCTTCGGCGTGCGCCGCTGGGACGACCTGCCGGGCGCCGCGCAGCGCTACCTGCGGCGACTGTCCGAGCTGGTCGTCGCCCCGATCGACATGGTCTCGACCGGTCCCGACCGCGACGAGACGATCCTGCTGCGCCATCCGTTCGGCACGCCGTGAACGACCTGCACGTCAGCTGGGACGACTACCACCGGCTGATCGAGCGGCTGGGGCTGCAGATCCACGACTCCGGGTGGCAGTTCGACGCGGTGATCTGCCTGGCGCGCGGCGGCCTGCGGGTGGGCGACGTGCTGTCGCGGCTGTTCGGCAAACCGCTCGGCGTGATGACGACCAGCTCTTACCGGGCGAATGCCGGCACCGCGCAGGGCGCGCTGACGATCGGCGAACAGCTCAGCGCCGCCGAGGACGTCACCCACGGGCGCGTGCTGCTGGCCGACGATCTGGTGGACACCGGCGTCACGCTGCAGCGGGTCGTGCCCGAGATGCGCCGGCGCCACCCCGGCATCACCGAACTGCGCACCGCCGTGCTGTGGGTCAAGGCGTGTTCGGTCCTGCGGCCCGACTACCACGTCGAGTACCTGCCGACCAATCCCTGGATCCACCAGCCGTTCGAGATCTACGAATCGATGGGCGTCGAGACGCTGCGCCGGCGCGTGAGCGGGGCTGCCGGCGAAAAAGTGCGATGATCGCCCCGCAACGAGAGGCGTGGTGCCCAGAAGAGGACTCGAACCTCCACAGTGTCGCCACCGCTAGGACCTGAACCTAGTGCGTCTACCAATTCCGCCATCTGGGCGCGGCTCCGACCCAAGAAGCTCGTCGGAGGCGCGCAGTTTAACCATCTCGACCAAATTGTCAACTCAGTGACCAAGGCCTGGACGCCACCGACCCGCGAGGAGATCCTCGACGCGCTGCGCGCAGCGGACACGCCGCAGACGCCGCAGGAACTGGCGCTGCGCCTGCAGGTGCCGCCGCGCCACTTCGACGCGCTGAACCAGCGCATCCTCTCGATGGAGCGCGACGGCCAACTGCTGCCCAACCGCAAGGGGGTGCTGCTGCTGGCCGCCCGGCTCGACCTGGTGGCCGGCCGGATCCTCGGGCACCGCGACGGCTTCGGATTCCTGCTGCCCGACGCGGGCGGGCCGGACATCTTCCTGCCGCCGCGCGAGATGCAGAAGGCGATGCACGGCGATCGCGCGCTGGTAAAGAAGACGGGCTTCGACCACCGCGGCAAGCCCGAGGGGCAGATCGTCGAGGTCACCGAGCGGGGCAACCGCCGGCTCGTCGGGCGGCTGCTCAACGAGCGCGGCGTGACGATCGTCGTGCCCGAAGACCAGCGCATCAAGCACGACATCGTGATTCCC
Organism: uncultured Burkholderiaceae bacterium; assembly: GCA_964354355.1. GTDB lineage: Bacteria > Pseudomonadota > Gammaproteobacteria > Burkholderiales > Burkholderiaceae_E > CAYGZN01. Next base: position 5,786 of record CAYGZN010000103.1, read on the forward strand.
CCCGGCGACGCGGCCAAGGCGCAACCCGGCCAGGTGGTGACCGTCGAGGTCATCGAGCCCCCGAGCGGTCACGCGCCCCCGATGGGCCGCGTGATCGAGGTCCTGGGGGGCATCGACGACCCGGGCATGGAGATCGAGATCGCGGTCCGCAAGTTCGACGTGCCGCACGTGTTCGCCGAGCCGGTGCTCGCCCAGGCCGCGAGGCTGCCGGCACAGGTCCGGCCCGCCGACCTGCGCCGGCGGGTCGATCTGCGCGACGTGCCGCTGGTGACGATCGACGGCGAGGACGCGCGCGACTTCGACGATGCGGTCTACTGCGAGCCGATGTCGGGCCCGGGACGGCGCGCCGGCGGCTGGCGGCTGCTGGTGGCCATCGCCGATGTCAGCCACTACGTGACCCCGGGCAGCGCGCTGGACGCCGAGGCGCTGCAGCGGTCCACGTCCGTCTACTTCCCGCGCCGCGTGATCCCGATGCTGCCGGAGAAGCTGTCGAACGGGCTGTGTTCGCTGAACCCGGACGTCGATCGGCTGGTGCTGGTCGCCGACGTGGTCGTGTCCCCGCGCGGGCAGGTCAAGGCCTACCAGTTCTACGACGCAGTGATGCATTCGGCCGCGCGCCTGACCTACGACGAGGTCTGGGGCGTGCTGTCCGGGCGCGATGCGCTGGCGATGCGCCAGCGCGCGCCGCTGGTGCCTCACCTGCAGAACCTCTACGACCTGTACCGGACCCTGGCCCGGGCACGCGAGGAGCGCGGCGCAGTCGACTTCGACACCGTGGAGACCAAGATCGTGTGCGACGCGGCGGGCCGCATCGAGCGGATCGTGGCCCGCACGCGCAACGACGCGCACAAGCTGATCGAGGAGTGCATGCTCGCGGCCAACACGTGCGCGGCCGACTTCCTGCAGCGCAGCCGGCATCCGGCGCTGTTTCGCATCCACGAGGGGCCGACGCCGGAGCGCCTGGCGCTGCTGCGCGAGTTCCTGCAGGGGCTCGGGCTGACACTGGGCGGGGGCGACGACCCGAAGCCCGGCGACTACGCGGTGCTGGCCGCGCAGATCCGCACGCGACCCGATGCGGCGATGCTGCAGACGATGCTGCTGCGCTCGATGCAGCAGGCGATCTACTCGCCGTACAACGTCGGGCACTTCGGCCTGTCGTACGAGGCGTACACGCATTTCACGTCGCCGATCCGCCGCTACCCCGACCTGCTGACTCACCGCGCGATCAAGGCGCTGCTGCTCGGCGAGCGCTATCGCCCGCCGGTGCAGGGGGCCGAGGACCGGCGCCCGCCGATCGGCGGGCGAGCGCCGCGCCCGTCCGCCGGCCCGGGCGGCCTGCAGGAGGTCACGGCTGCGGCGCGCACGCGCCTGAGCCCCGAGCAGCGCGAGGAGCTCGATCGCTGGGCGGCGCTCGGGCTGCAGTGCTCGGCCAACGAGCGCCGCGCCGACGAGGCGTCGCGCGACGTCGAGGCCTGGCTGAAGTGCCAGTACATGCGCGAGCGCGTGGGCGAGCAGTTCCAGGGACGCGTGACCGGCGTGGCGCCGTTCGGGGTGTTCGTCACGCTCAACGAGCTGTTCGTCGAGGGGATGGTCCACGTCTCCGAGCTGGGCGGGGAGTACTTCCAGTACAACGAGGCCTCGCACGAGCTGCGCGGCGAGCGAACCGGTCGGCGGTTTCGCATGACCGACGAGCTCGAGGTGCAGGTCTCGCGCGTGGACCTCGAGGCGCGCCGGATCGACTTCCGGCTGGTCCGCGGCGAACCGCTGCGCAACGAGCTGCTGCGTCAGCAGCCCAAGGGCGCGGCCCCCGAGGGCATCGAACGGACGGCCCCGGCGGCCCGCGGGCGCAAGGCTGCCGGTCCCAAGTCCGAGGCAGTCGTGCGGGCCCGCGCGCAGCGCCAGGAGGCGCGTCGCTCGGGCGCTGCCAAGCCGGGCGGTCGCGCCAGCAAGCGCAAGCGGCGGCACTGACCCGGGCGGGCCGCGTGCTGCTGTCGGGATTCCACGCGGTGACGGCGCGACTGCGGCAGGCGCCGACGACCGTGCGCGAGCTGTACGTCGACACCGCGCGTCACGACACGCGCGTGCGCGACCTGCTCAAGCTCGCTGCGGCCGCAGGGCTCGAGGCTCGCCGCGTCGACGCGCCGCGGCTGGACCGGCTGTGCCCGCAGCGTCGCCACCAGGGCGTGGTGGCGATCGTCGAGGCCAGGCCGCCGGCGATCGGCCTCGACGAGCTGCTGGAGCGGGTCGCGACGCCGGTGCTGCTGCTGCTCGACGGCATCACCGATCCGCGCAACCTGGGGGCCTGCCTGCGGGTGGCCGATGGAGCCGGCGTACACGCGGTGATTGCCCCCAAAGACCACGCCTGCCCGCTGAACGACGTCGCCATCGAGACGTCCAGCGGTGCGGCCGAGAGCCTGCCCTACGTGATGGTCACCAACTTGGCGCGCACGATCGACCTGCTGCAGGAGCGCGACATCCGCGTGCTGGGCACCGCCGAAGACGCACCCGCCACGCTGTTCGATGTCGACATCCCGCCGGCGGTCGCCTGGGTGCTGGGCGCCGAGGGCACCGGGCTGCGCCGCCTGACCCGCGAGCGCTGCGACGAACTGGTGTCGATTCCGATGGCCGGGCAGGTCGGCAGCCTGAACGTCGCGGTCGCCGCCGGCGTGGTGCTGTACGAGACGGTGCGCCGTCACCGTGCCGGCGGCACGCGCCCGGATGGCGCGCCCCGCACCGCGCCGGGTCGAGCCGCGCGCTAGTTGCGCGCTAGTTGCGCGGCCGGCTGGCTTCGCGGTTCCGTTGGTTTCGCGGCTCCGCTAGTTGCGAGGCCGATTCGCGCGTGCCTGGGCGCGAAAGTCCCACGGTGCGACCGGTGCCGGATCCTGCCACAGCCCAGACCCGGCCTGCCTGGCGTCACGCTCGGCCTGCGCGTAGCGTGCGCGGTCGCCCGCGGGCTGGTCGCCCGCGTAGCGCCTGAAGTGCCACGCCATGCCGGCTTCGATCTGCGCCAGGCCGGCGTCGGCGAGCCCGGTGTCCCCCTGGTCGACGAGCACCTTCGCGACCAGGCGGTCGTAAGGGTCGCGCTTGACCGGCTCGATCCTCAGGCGGCGCTCGCGCAGCGCCTGGGCCAGGTGCCGCCGGGAGACGTCCGCGTACGGCTGGGACTTCTCCGGGGCGTCGATACCGGAAATCCGGATCTGTACGCGCTGCCCGTCGTCGGTGCGCAACACGAACGAGTCGCCGTCGTGCACGGCGATCGACACGCC
>CAYGZN010000104.1:0-9036 GCA_964354355.1 uncultured Burkholderiaceae bacterium
GCGCTGACGCAGGAGGGCGAAGCGCTGTACGAGCGCTGCCGTCGCATCCTCGACGAGCTGAGCGATCTGGAAGCAACGGCGGCCAGTGCGAGCCGCGGGCCGAGCGGGACGCTGCGCATCGACGCGCCCGCCACCTACGGGAAGCACGTCATCGTGCCGCTCGTCGCCGACCTCGCCCGCAGGCATCCGGAACTGCGCATCGACATCCGCCTGTCGGACACCTTCGCCGACGTGATCGGCGCCGGCCTGGATGCCGTGATCCGCGTCGGCACGATCGACGACTCGCGGCTGGTGGCGCGCGCCTTCGACGTGCAGCACCTGGGCGTCTACGCCGCGCCGGGCTACCTGTCGCGCCGCGGCCGGCCACGCGCGCCGGCCGCCATCGACGGGCACGACTGCGGGGTCTTCAGGCTGCCGACGACGGGGCGCGAGCGCCCCTGGCAGTTCCTCGTCCGCGGCGAGGCGGTCACGATGCATCCTCGCGCACGCTTCGTGATGAACGACGGCGAGGGCCTGGTCAGCGCGGCGCTAGCCGGCATCGGCCTGGTGCAGGTGCCCGAGTTCATGGCCCGCTCCGCCGTCGAGGCAGGCCAGCTCGAGGAGGTGCTGGCACGATTCCGCCCCCCACCGATGCCGATCTCGGTCGTCTATCCGAGCAACCGCCAGGTGCCGCTGCGCCTGCGCGCGTTCATCGACGCGCTGACGGCCCTGGCGCCCGCGGGGCGGCGTGCGCGATGATGCGAGTGCTGGCGACGCCGAATCGCCCGGAGGAGTTCCGATGCCCGATCAGATTCAGCCCCAATCGGTGACCGTCGAGACGCTGCGTGCGTTCTGCGATGCCTGGAATCGCCACGACGTCGACGGCCTGATGTCCTTCATGTCCGACGACTGCGAGTTCCGATCGAGTGCCGGGCCGAGTGTCTGCGGAACACACTTCGCCGGGCGCGAGGCCGTTCGCCAGGGTTACGCGCAGGCGCTGGCGGCGATGCCGGATGCACAGTGGACGCGCGGTCGCCATTTCGTCTTCGGAGATCGTGGTCTGTCCCAGTGGACGCTCGTCGGCACGCGGGCGTCCGATGGCGCAGCGGTCGAGGTCGACGGTTGTGACCTGTTCACCTTCAGCGGTGGCCTCATCCGGGTCAAGGATTCGTTCCGCAAGCAACGGAGCTGACGGCGAGCCTCCGGATGCATTCGACGCAGGCGCTATCCGGCACGGTTTTCCTCCAGCCCGACACGGTGACTCTGCGCGGGGGCGTGATGCCTTCCGGCCCACCCGCGCCGGCCGATCAGCGCAAACAGGCTGATCCCGCCGAAAGCGACGTAGCCCGCGGCAATGATCCAGAACACACCTTCGATGTCGCCGCCCCGCACGACCGTCCAGGCCAGGCCGCCGAGCCCGACCACGGCGACGCGTACGAGGCCCGCGGCCAGCGGCCAGGCCATGCGGCCCATGCCCTGGCTTGCAAAGTAGATCGCCATGCCGACGCCGAAGAAGACGTACGTCGGCCCGACTCGCACGAGGTAGGCCGTTCCGACGGCGACCACGGCAGGGTCCGCGCTGAACAGGTGCATCCACGGCGCCGGCAGCACCGCGGCCACACCACCGATCACGAGCGCCAGCGATGCCGACATCGACACACCCGCCCAGGCGGCCTGGCGCGCGCGGTCCATTCGCCGCGCGCCGACGCTCGTTCCCACCATCGTCAGCGTCGCCGAACCCAGCGCGAAGAACAGCGGAATGAGCAGATAGTCGATGCGCGACGCCAGGCCGTAGCCTGCGATGCTCGCGGCCCCGTACCGGCCCGCGTATCCCGTGGCGAGCACGACGGTCAGGTTGGCAACGATCGTGCCGAGCGCGGAGGGCATTCCGACCCGCAGGATGTCGGCAAAGAGCCGCGTTTCGAGTCTGCAGGGTCGAAGCCGCAGGTCGGCGTTTCGTGACGCCATGTGGAGCATCAGGATCAGTGCGGTCGCCGTGTTGATCCCGGCGACGGCGAGCCCGGCACCGGCGACCCCGAAGGCCGGCACGATGCCCCAGCCGAATATCAGGACGGGCGAAGCAACCAGTCCAACGAGCGACGTCGCAGCGCTCACCAGCGCCGGTGTGCGCACGTTGCCGGCCCCGCGCAGCGACGCGGCCAGAATATTGGCGACCCATGACGGAATCGCTGCGGCAAACACGAGGTTGGCGTAGGTCAGCGCGTTCTCGAGCGCGACGTCGCGCCCGCCGAGCAGGCGAAAGATCGTCGGCCCACCGAGCCAGATCAGCGCACTGAAGGCCGCACCGAAGGCGGCGCCGATCACGAGCCCGTGCACGACCAGCGCCTGTGCCTGCGCCCGCCGTTGCGCCCCCAGCGCCCGGGCGACGGCGGATGCGACACCGCCCCCGATCCCGCCATTGGACATCGTGACCATCAGCATCACGATCGGCAGCACCAGCGTGACGCCGGCGACCGCGTCGGTCCCCAGCGTGCTGACGAAGTACGTTTCCGCGACACCGACGGCCGTCTGCAGCGCCAGCACGACGAAGACCGGCCAGGCAAGGCGCACGAGCGTGGGCACCGGCGGCCCTTCCAGCAGGGCGTTCCGTCTGTCTCGATCCATGAATCGTCTCCGGGCAGGTGCGTGAGCTTGCATTTTGCAACTCGTCACTTGCACTATGCAAGTCTTTGTTGCAGAATCGAGTCTGAACATCGCCGGCCCCGTCCCACACCCGTCTGACGCGGCCGGTCCAATGTGCGGCCCGCGCAGGCCCAGGAGTCTCCATGCCAGGCACAAAACCCGGAACTGCCCCGTCACGCAAGGGGACCCAGCCGGTGCGGGCGCTGGGCCGCCGCTCGGTGTGCCCGATCGCCTGCACGCTGGATCTCGTCGGCGACAGATGGACGCTGCTGGTCGTTCGCGACCTGATGAGCGGCAAGTCGCACTTCAAGGAGTTCCTCGCCTCGCCCGAAGGCATCGCGACCAACATCCTCGCCGAACGGCTGGCGCGACTGACCGACAGCGGGCTCGCCGAGCGCTACCCGTCGGGCGACGTCGGCGGGCGGGACGCGTATCGGTTGACGGAAAAGGGGCGCGCGCTGCGCGGCCTCATGGCCCAGATGAAGGCCTGGGGACTTCGCTACGTCGACGGCACCGAAGCGAGAGTGCAAGTGCAGGGCTGAGCGAGCCGTCGGCTTCGGGTTCGACGGGAACGTGACAAGACCGACGGTCATCGAGGAATGAATGAAGCGTGAAGTGAGTCGTGGTCGCAGGCAGGCGATGCTGGGCCTGTTGACCGGCCTGTCCGGCTGTGCGTTGCCGCAGGCCCAGCCGTTCAACTACGTCGAGGCGGACAGCCCCAGCCCGCACACCGCGATCTCCGTATTCGATCCGCCGCCCAGGCTGGCCCTGGTGCTGGGAAGCGGCGGGCCGCGCGGCTACGCGCATATCGGCGCGTTGAAGGTTCTCGAGGAGGCCGGCATCCGACCGGACCTGGTCGTCGGCTCCAGCGTCGGGTCGCTGATCGGCGCGTTCTGGGCATACGGCTACGGCGCCGAACAGCTGGACGAGATCGCCAACAGCGGCGGGCCGCTGACGGTGTTCGATTTCTCCCTGTTTGCCGACCGGGGCTGGATTCGCGGCCAGCGGCTTCAGGACTTCGTGAACGAGCGGCTCGGGTCGGCGTCCATCGAGCACCTGCAGCGCCGCCTGATCGTCGCGGCGACCCGACGCGAGGACCGCGCCCCGGTGTTCTTCCAGTCCGGCAGCGTTGCCGTGGCCGTGAGGGCTTCGAGCGCGGTGCCGGGCTTCATCTCGCCGGTTGGGATCCGGGGAGTCGAGTACGTCGACGCCGACGAATCGCTGCCGGTCGCCGTGCGCGCAGCCCGCCAGGCGGGTGCGCAGTACGTGATCGCCATCGACGTGTCGGCGCGGCCCGAGTCGACCCCCTCGAATGCTCCCCGTGCCTTGATCGAACGCGACCGCAAGCGCCGGGCGCGCATCGACCCCGAGGTCGCATCGGCGGACTTCCTCATTCATCCCGACATGGACTACTTCGCCGGACCCTATCGCGCCTACTTCACCCAGGCACGGATTGCCGGCGCCACGACCACACGGGAACTGCTTCCCGACCTTCTCGACAGCCTGGAGAAACGGGGTTTGCGTTCGGGCTGAGTGGTTGGGCCTGCGCGTAGCGGGCACGTTCATTGACCCCGCCAGCCCGCAGACGTAGAGTTGCGCGAACCCGCAGCCCCGCGGGCGCACCGATACGCCGACCGAATCCGATGACCCAACTGTCTTGCGCCGCCCCCATCGCGGCGGCATGCCCCGCATCCGGCATCGGCGGCGACTACCGCGCCTTCGACCACGAGGGGATGTACGCGTTCATGCAGCGGGCGCGCCGCGAGGAGCCGGTGTTCTTCTGCCCCGAGATCGGCTACTGGGTCGTGACACGCCGCGCCGACATCCTGCCGATCTTTCGCGACCCCGATCGCTTCTCGGCGTCGATCGCGTTGACGCCGGTCAAGCCGCTGCCGCAGCGGATCATCGACTTCCTGGGCGAGAACGGCTATCGCGCCGAAGCCACTCAGGTCAGCTGCGACCGCCCCCGGCACACCCGCATCCGCGACTACGCGATGCGGGTCCTCAACGTGCGCGAGTACACGCGGCTGCAGCCGCAGGTCCACGACGTGATCCGGCGCTGCTGCGATGCGCTCGAGGGCCGCGATCGGGTCGACATGATCGCCGACTTCGCCTACGACCTGCCCGCGCTCGTGATCTTCCTGATTCTGGGCATTCCCGACGAGGACACGCCGAAGATCAAGAAGTGGGCCGACAACCGGCTGCTGTTCACGTTCGGCGAGCTCGACGACGCCGCGCAGCAGCACGCCGCCGAGCAGATGCTCGACTACTGGAAGTACTGCGTCGCGATGGTCGAGGACCGCAAGCGCAGCCCGCGCGACGACTACGCGAGCAAGCTGCTCGCCATGCGCGACGGCGACGACTCGCGGCTGACCGAGAACGAAATCGCCAGCCTGGTGTTCGGGCTGCTGCTGGCGGGCCACGAGACCACGACGAACATGACGGGCAACGCGCTGCGCGCACTGCTGACCCATCGCAAGCAATGGGAGCGGATCTGCCGGGACCCGTCACTCATTCCCAATGCGGTCGAGGAGTGCCTGCGCTTCGAGTCGTCGGTCGTGTGCTGGCGGCGCCGCGCGCTCGTCGATGTCGAGGTGGCCGGGGTGAGCATCCCCAAGGGTTCGAACCTGCTGCTGGCGCTGGGCTCGGCCAACCACGACGAGGCCCATTTCACGGATCCCGAGGTGCTCGACGTCACGCGGACCAACGCCCGCGAGCACGTGTCGTTCGGCAACGGCATCCACTTCTGCCTGGGCGGGGCGTTGGCCAGGATCGAGCTCTGCCTGATCCTCGAGGAACTCACCCGCCGCTGGCCGGACATGCGTCGGGTCGACGAGCCGATCGAGATGGTGCGCACGATCGCCTTTCGCGGCCCGCTGCGCCTGAACGTCGAGCTGCATTCTGCGGCACCGCTTGCGACAACCCGGGCGCCGGGCAGCGTAGCCTGACTTCAGGCCATCGTCGTTCAGGCCATCTTCACCGCGGTGCCGCTGACGGCCACCATCATCATGCCGTTGTTCTCGCCGAGCACTTCGTAGTCGAAATCGATCCCGACGATGCCGTCGGCACCCAGCTCCCTGGCCGCCGCCATCATGTCCTCGAGCGCCGCGTCCCGCGCGCTGGACAGCCCTCGCTCGTAGCCGCCGGCGCGGCCGCCGACCACGTCGCGAACCGACGAGAACATGTCGCGGAAGATGTTGGCGCCGATGATCGCTTCGCCGTTGACCACGCCCAGGAACTGCTCGACGCGCACACCGTCGCCGTTCGGCACGATGGTGGCGAGGAAGAACCCCTTGTCCGTCTTCGAGAACCAGCCCATGTCGAACTCCCAACAGGAAGACCGGAAACCGCGATGCCGCGGCTCAATCGGTGCTGCGCGCGCGGCGTGCAGTGCCCGTGCGCATCAGGGCTTCGAGCCGACCGCTGCGCTCAGCGTTGCCGCCAGCGCACCGGAGGCCGTGCGCAGTTCCAGGCGCTCACCCTCGCGCCGCGCCGTCGCGACCGTCTCCAGCGCACGCAGGAACGCGGCCTCCTGGGCCATCGTGCCCTCCGGCTCCAGACAGGCCTTGCGCGTGGCGGCCACGGACCCGATGGTCAGGTTGCTGCCGCTCGAGGTGTAGCTGCCGACGAAGCTGTTGCAGCCGGCCGAGCCGCGCAGCTTGCCGTCCGGCATGAACTCCATCGTGAGCCGGGTGCCGGTCATCACGCTGACCACCGCCTGCCTGCCGTTGTTGTAGCCGGTGACCTCCCAGGCCGTGCCGGCGAGCCCGGTCGCCTGGGGCGCAAACGTCGCCACGGCCGCCCCTGCGGCGTCGAGCAGCACCAGCGACGTGCCGTCGATGCGATAGGCCCGGGCCTTTGCCAAGGCCGCGTTGAAGTCGCCTGCAAGCCGGGTGATCGGTTCCGGGCAGGCCATCTGTGTCGACACGCCCGGCGAGCCGAGCTGGAACCGCCCGTCGGCTGCGGTGTACGGAGCACTGTAACGATTGCACCCGTCGCTGCCCTGCACCCGGCCGCCCTCGAACTGCATCGTCGGCGTCGACCCGCCCGGCAGCGTGCGGCCAGCCAGGCTCGACAATGTCCAGGCCGTGTTGTTCAAGGTCGGCGTCACGTCCTTACCCGGTGCGCTCGCTGCGCAGGCGATCAACCCGTGTGCCATCAGCAGCATCGCGCCCGTGCGTAGCGCGGCTGCGATGCGCGCCCTGATCGAACCCATCGTCGTCACTCCTCGCGTTGTGTGCCGGGTCGGCCGTGCACGTCGATGCGTGGAGGGCCGACCGCTGCAGGGGCGCTGCAGCGACGTCAGTTTACCTGCGCAGCCCCCGCGGGTGGCTCAGCGCAGCTCGTACTCGAAGGTGCTGACCACGCGCAGGCGCTTGCGGCGTGTGCTGCCATCGTCGAACTCGCGGCCGTCGTCACCGGAAATGCGGATCACGCCCTGGTTGGCGCCCTTCAGCGGGCCGAGCTGAGCACCGGCTTCGGCGGCGAACTTGGTCGCCTGCTCGCGGGCGTTGCGGGTCGCTTCGGCCAGCAGCGGCGCCTTGACGTCGTTGAAGCCGCGCAGCTGGTATTGCGGGCCGCCGGCGCCGCCGTTGTCCGCGGCAAGCTGGACCCCCGCCTGGATCAGCGGGTCGATCGCACGGGCCGCCGCCTCCACCGCCTGCACCCGGGCCGACTTGACCACCACCCGGCCGGTGCCGTTGAAGCGCAGCGGCGGGTTGGCCTGCCCGTGCTCGCGGGCGAACAGGTCCTGCACCTGCAGGGGCCGCGCGTCGATTTCCTCGGCGGTGAAGCCGCTGCCGCGCAGGAAGGCCACCACCCGATCGCGGTCCGCCGACAGCGCCTGCTGCACCGAGCCGAAGTCGTTGCCGGCGCGCCGGAACGTCAGCGGCCACACCGCGAAATCGCTCTCGACCTCCTTCTCGGCCAGCCCCTTGACCGTGACCTTGCGGTCCGACATCCGGAACCGCTCCAGGCCCTGGCCGATTGCGAACCCGGCCAGTACCAGTCCCGCCCCGATCAGCAGGGCACCCACCAGCCGCACCAGTCTGTCGCTCACGCTCGGTTCTCCTCGTGTCGGAAAGAATCCGTCAATGCTGCCAGAAGCGGATCAGCCCATGGGTCGTCCACAGCAGCGCAACCGACGCAAGCGCCATGCCGATCGCTGCAGGGATGCTCCACTGCGCGGAGCCGAGCACGTCGGCCAGGTGGCCGACCCCCCTGGGCAGCACCGCCATGCCGGCATAGAAGATCGTGTAGAACACGCCCATGCCGACCGCTCTCGCAGCGGGCGACAGGAAGCGCACCGGCGTGGCGACCATCACGCCGGGCGCGGTTCCCGCGAGCAGTCCGCCGACGGCCAGCCAGAGCAGCGGATGCGCGGTGTCGACCAGTGCCGCCATCGACGCGCACCAGCCCAGCACACCGATCGAGGCGATCGTCAGCGGGTGGCCGATCCTGTCCACGAGCCAGCCGCTGGCGGGAATCGACACGATCAGCACCAGCGACAACGCGGCGGTCAACGCACCGGCCTGGGTCGTCGGCAGACCCCGAACGGCGAGCCAGGTCGGAACGAACGACACCAGCACGGCGAACGCGACGTTGTAGAACATCCACGTGCCGCCCGCCAGTCCTAACAACCCCCACTCCCGCGGTGACAGCACCGACAGCCTCGGCCGCGCCACGGCCCCGCCCGCCGGTGCGGGCGAATAGAACGCGGCGATCAGCGCGAGCGACACGCCGGCGACGATCGCCGTGGCGGCAAATGCCACCGAGGGCGAGGACAGGGCCGCGATCGGACCCAGCGTCAGCAACGCGAGCCCGATGCCCAGCGGCCAGGTGCCCACGAAGATCGCCATCGCCAGTTCGATTTCGCGACTGGCGAACCAGTCGGCGATCATCTTGGAGGCCGTCACGTTGAACAGCACGCCGCCCATGCCGCCCAGCAGTCGTCCCGCCTCCATCAGTGCCAGCGAGTCGGCAAAGGCGGAAAGCGCACCGCCCGCCACCATCAGCGCCATGCCGGCCATTGCGATGCGACGGTCGCCGAAACGCGCGCTGAGCAGGCCGCCCGGCAATGCGAGCACGACGCCGGGCAGAAGGTAGATGCCCACCAGCCAGCCGATGTCGGCCAGGCTCAGGCCGAACTGTTCGCGCAGCAACGGGGCGGTCGAGCCGACCGCCTGGAACTGAAAGCCCATCGCAACGCGCGCCGCGGACAGGACCCACAGGGCGCGCCAACGGTCGGTCATCGTCGTGGTCTTAGCGGGTGCGTGCGGGGACCGCATACAGTACAGCGATTCCTCACGCCCGGGAGGAGTCGACAAGACCCGCAGCGTCGAGTTCCCGGACAGAGGCCTTTGCAGGACCGCCACTCAACCGGCGCCCACCTCATCGGTCCACACCTTGAAGCTC
>CAYGZN010000105.1:0-5345 GCA_964354355.1 uncultured Burkholderiaceae bacterium
CGGTGCGCACGCCCTCGTGCTTCGTGCACGGCTACACGTCGCTGCCGGTCAGGATCCCGTCCTAGCGCGGCGCTCCCGCTCGCGCCACGCCGAGGTCAGCTTCGGCGCACGGCCGCGCGCCCGCCAGCGGCACGGTATCTGGCGTCGACCGGTTCGTGCAGTGACGGGATCAGCGGGTTGCGCGTGCGCAGGTCCGGGAAGCGGCTGAAGTCGCGGTCGCACGTCCACAACGCGTCGATGCCGTGATCGAGGCAGATGGCGGCGATGCGGGCGTCGTGGATGGCGCCGCCCGAGATCGGCGCACGTGCAGCGAGCCCGTGCAGGATGCCCAGGTGTCGCGGCGTCTCGCCGATCGCATGGCACCGCGGGTGGGACAGCCAGGCTCGCAGCGCTTCGAACGCGACCTCGACCGGCGTGCGCGACCGACCGAACGCAGGCCCGGTGACGACCGACAGGAATTCGTGCGCACACGGCCAGGGGATGGCCCAGCCGCCGGGCTGGGCCGCCGCCTGCTCGAGCACGGCACGCGCAGCCGCGTGCACGTCCACGTCGGCACGGTGCGCATAGACGAGCAGGTTGGTGTCGAGTGCGATCACTTCCTGCCGCGGCCCGTCGATGCGACGCCGATGCGCCTGACCCGGCGCGCGGGATCGTCCAGCGGGCTCGCGCGGTCCCGGGCGATCATTCGCAGCACGGCGTCGGCGGGCACCTTGCGGTCGGACGCGTCCACACCCGGCGGCCATGTCACGGTCCTCAGCGAGGCGACCTCGTCCATCCCCGGACCCAGCGCACGGGTCAGGGCTTCCTCGACGACCGTACGCAGCGTGGTGCCGCGATCGAGTGCGGCCTTCTTGGCGCGCCGGAGCAGGTCGTCGGCGATGTCGATGGTGGTCTTCACAGGCTTGATCGCACCGGACGATGCGGATCCATTGACGGGTACCTGTATCGGACGCCCATATTACCATACTCGAATCGCGGCGCGCCGCCAGTGGGCGACACGCCGATGCGCGATGATCATTGCGCCGGAAATCGAGGACAGACTGCACAATCGGCATCAACACCTGAAAGGGGCCCATCGTGGAACTCGGACTGCAAGGGAAAGTCGCCGTAATCACCGGCGCCACGCAGGGCATCGGCAAGGCGACCGCGCTGCGGCTGGCGGGCGAGGGTGCGAACGTGGTCCTGTGCGCGCGCGGCCAGACGCTGCTCGACGCCGTCGCAGCCGAGATCCGTGCCGCCGGCGGCGCGGCGCAGACCGTCGCGGCCGATGTCAGCCAGGCGCCGGACTGCGAGCGGATCGCCCGCGAAGCGACCGCGGCCTTCGGCGGCATCGACATCCTGGTCAACAACGCCGGCACCGCGCAGACCGGCGAGTTCGAGTCGGTGACCGACGCGGTCTGGCAGGCGGACCTGGACCTGAAGCTGTTCGCCGCGATCCGCCTGATCCGGCTGGCGCTGCCTCACATGAAGGCGCGCGGCGGCGGGCGGATCGTCAACGTGACCAACATCGGCGCCCGACAGCCGGGCGCGCGCTCGATGCCGACCACCGTGACCCGCGCGGCCGGACAGGCGATGACCAAGGCGCTGTCGAAGGAGCTCGCGCCGCACAACATCCTGGTCAACACGGTGTGCATCGGGCTGGTCCGAGCGGGCCAGCACGAAAAGCGCGCGGCGCGCCAGGGCGTCGACGTCGAGTCGATCTATCGGGACATGGCGCGCACGATCCCGCTGGGCCGCGTCGGGCGGGCCGAAGAGGCAGCCAACGTGATCGCCTTCCTCGTCTCCGAGGCGGCGAGCTTCGTGACCGGCTCGAGCATCAACATCGACGGCGGCGCGTCGGCCGTGTTCTGACCTCAGCCCCGCTTGCGCGCCAGCACTTCGATCGTCGCCAGCCTGCCCTCTTCCATGCTGTCCCGGACGTTGGCCACGAAGTCGAGCATGCGCGTGCCCAGGAACACGTGCGTGCCCAGCCGCGGCGGGCCGTCGGCTTCGACGCGCGCACGCTGCGCGCGGTACGACGCAAGCGACTTGTGCGTCGTGTCGCTGAACGACTCGACGTCGAATCCCGCGTGTTCCAGCTCGGCGCGCGTCGCCTCGGGCGACGACAGGAAGCTCGTTGCAGGCGAGTCCGCCCAGGGCATCGGGTAACGCCGGGGCTCGCCCGCCGGCCCTGCCACCAGGTTGGACAGCGCCAGCCGTCCGCCCGGACGCAGCACCCGACACGCCTCGCGGTAGAACGCGCCCTTGTCCTCGATGTTCATGACGACGTTCTGCGAGTAGGCGGCATCGAAGCTCGCCGCCGGCAGCGGCATGTCCAGCGCGGAAGCCTCCAGGATCGACACGCTCGCCGTCATGCCGGTCGCCTCGTTCAGCGCCTCGGCGGCCCGGCAGAACGCAGCGGTCAGGTCCACGCCGGTCACGTGGCAGCCGAACGTCCAGGCGATCCACCGTGCCGGCCCGCCGATGCCGCAGCCGATGTCGAGCAGCCTCTGCGCGCGCAGCGGGGCCAGCAGCGTCATCAGCTCCCGGGTCGACGGCAGCCCGCCGCCGTGGAAGTGATCGATCGCGCTGAGCGCATCGGGAGTCAGCGGCGTGTCCGGCCCGATCTCGGCGCGGGCCGCCGCGATCACCCGCTGGGCGATGTCGGGGGTCGTGTAGTGGGCCTGGATTGCGTCGACAGCCATGATTCGTCCCCCCTTGCAGTGACTCGCGTCGGTCATTCTGCGCCGGTTCGGGCCGGTGCGGACGCCGCGGGGCGAATCGGCCCGGACGTCGGCCGGGCGTCGGCCGGGCGAGTCGGGTCCCGCCCGCCGGGGCGCCCACGCATGCCGTCCGTCGCAGGCAATGCGACGCCCATCGGGACCGGCCGGCCTGGTGGCCGCCAGGGAGTAAGGTCTGCTCGATCTGGACAGGGGGACGTACGATGAAGCTGCTCAACCTGATGGCGGCCTTTGCAGCCGTGGCCGGCGTCGCCGCCTGCGGCGGTGGTGGCGACCCGAGCGGCGCCGCCGCCGGCACCGGCACGCTGTCGATCGCGCTCACCGACAATCCCTGCGACCACCGCGCGGTCCACGTGACGATCGAGAAGCTGCGCGTGCACCGCAGCGGCGACGCGGCCGACTCCGACGCGGGCTGGCGCGACCTCGCGCTGTCGCTGCCGGCGGACAGGCGGCGCGTCGACCTGCTGACGCTGCAGAACGGGCTGATGCTGCCGCTGGGCGACGCCTCGCTCGAGACCGGGTCCTACACGCAGCTGCGCCTCGTGCTCGCGCAGAACACGGCCTCGACCCCGCTGGCCAACTCGGTGACGCTCGCCAACGGCACGACGGTGCCGCTGACCACGCCGAGCGCACAGCGCAGCGGCGTCAAGCTGATCCACCCGTTCACCGTCGAGCCCGACCAGATTGTCGAGCTGACGCTGGACTTCGACGCGTGCAAGTCGATCGTGCGTGCCGGCAACAGCGGCCAGTACCACCTCAAGCCCACGATCGCCGTGGTCCCGATGCTCGACGTGGGCCGCATCGCCGGTTTCGCCAGGCCGGGTGCGCGGGTCAGCGCGCAGATCGCCGCGGCGGGCAGGTCGCCGGTCGTCGTCAAGTCCACGACCGCGGCGAGCAACGGTGCCTTCGCGTTGGCACCGCTTCCGCTGCCCGCGCCGGACGCGACCTACACGGTGGTCGTATCGGCCGCCGACGTGGCCAGCGCGGTCATCAAGGGGGTGCCCGTCACCCGCCAGAACACCACGGTCGTCTCGAACGCCATTGCGGACCTCCCGGCCGATCAGTCCCAGGTCAGCCGGATGGACGGCACCGTGCTGCCGGCGGGCCTCGACGGTGCGGCCGCGCGCGCGCTGCAGCGCATCGACAGCACGGGGGTCGAAGTCGAGGTGGCCGCCGTGAATGCCGACGCCACGACGGGCGCGTTCACGCTGACCGTGCCGCGCAACGCGCCCCGGGTCGCGACTCACCCGGCGCCGACCACCGGGACGCCGGCCACGGCGTTCCCGGCCTTCGGCGACTCGGCGGGCAAGTACGTCGTCGAGGCCGTGGCGGGGACGCTGTCGAAGCGCTCGGCGCAGATCACGCTGACGGCACCGCTGTACGACGGTCCGGACCTGACGCTGCCCTGATCCTGCCAGCGCGCACGCCGGGGCGACCGGGCGACGTCGCCTTCGCTCTGGCCGGGGACCGGGGGTTGCGCTCAGCGGCCCGCCGCGATGCCCAGCTCGCGCATCGCATCGGCGACCGCGGCGACGGCCTGGCGCATCTCGTTGGGGCCGATCGCGCCGATGCAGCCGACGCGAAAGGTCTCGACCTGCGTGAGCTTGCCCGGGTACAGGATGAACCCGCGCGCGCGCGCGGCCTGGTAGAACCGCCTGAAGTCGTAGCGCGGGTCGGTGGGCGCGTGGAAGGTCACGATGATGGGCGCCTGGATCTGCGGGCGCAGGAAGGCCCGAAAGCCCAGCGCCGCCATGCCGTCGACGAGCACGCGGCAGTTGTCCGCGTAGCGCGCCGCCCGCGCGGGCTGGCCGCCCTCCTCGACGAACTGCGCAATCGCCTCGGCCAGCGCGACCACCACGTGGGTGGGCGGCGTGAACCGCCACTGGCCGGTCTTCTCCATGTAGACCCACTGGTCGTGCAGGTCCATCGCCAGCGACTGGCTGTTGCCGGCGCACTGCTCGAGCACGCTGCGGCGAACGAACACGAAGCCCATGCCCGGAACGCCTTCCAGGCACTTGCCGCTGGCGGCCACCAGCGCGTCGAAGCGCACGCGCCGCGCGTCGATCTCGATGGCCGCGAACGAACTCATCGCGTCGACGATCAGCCCCTTGCCGTGGCGCTCGCAGACGGTGGCGACGTCCTGCAGCGGGTTGAGCACACCGGTGCCGGTCTCGCAGTGGATCAGCACCACGTGGGTGATCGACGGGTCCTCGCGCAGGGCCGCCTCGAGCGCCTGCGCCGACACCGCCTCGTCCTCGGGAAACGAGCGCACGCTGGCGGTGCGCCCCATCATCTGCGTCAGCCGCGCCGCGCGCTTGCAGTACGCGCCGTTGTCGAGCACCAGCACATGGCCGTTGCGCGGCACCACCGTCGCCACCGCGGCCTCGACGCTGAAGGTGCCGCTGCCCTGCAGCGGCACGACCACGTGCGTGCCCTGGCCATGCACGATGTCGAGCAGCTGCCCGCGCACACGCGCGGTCACCGCGTTGAAGTCGCTGTCCCACGACCCCCAGTCGCGCAGCATCGCGAGCTTGGTGCGCAGCGTGGTCGTCAGCGGTCCCGGCGTCAGCAGGATGGGGTCGCGGTCCATGGTGGTCGTCCGGTGGGTCGGGTCGGAGGGTACGA
>CAYGZN010000105.1:5445-8929 GCA_964354355.1 uncultured Burkholderiaceae bacterium
TCGATGCAGTGGGTGCGGTCGGTGCAGTGGGTGCGGTCGGTGCTGCGGCATCAGCCCGGCGCCGGTTGCTTCCAGGCCTGGGTGCGCCGCTCCGCCCAGCGGCCCAGCAACAGGAACGCCAGCGTGGCTACGGTCGAGGCTGCCACGATCAGCACCGCCACCGCTGCGGCCGCGCCGATCTCGCCTGCCTCGTCCAGGTTCAGGATCGCGATCGCGGCGACCTTGGTCTCGGGCGAATACAGGAACACGGCCGCGGAGATCGTCGTCATGGCGTTCACGAAGAAGTAGCGCGCGATGTCGATCAGCGCCGGCGTGCAGATCGGCAGCGTGACGCGCCAGAAGGTCTTGTAGAACGGCACCTTCAGCGACGCCGAGACCGCCTCGAACTCCGGGTCCAGCGCCTTGAGCGCGGTGACTGCGGTCAGATGCCCCGTGGTGTAGAAGTGCACGATGGTGCACACCGTCAGCAGCGTCAGCGTGTGGTACAGCCCGTTGAGCGGATTGCCCGGGTCGTTGAAGAAGAAGATGTAGCCCAGGCCGAGCACGAGCCCCGGCACCGCCATCGGCAGCATCGCCAGCAGGCGGACCAGCGACCGCAGGCCGTCCAGCCCGCGCGTCTTCTCCAGCAGGTAGGCGCCGACAAAGACCAGCGCGGTGCCGAACAGCGCCGTGCCCGCGGCCATCTTCAGGCTGTTGGCGAACGCGTCGCCGACGTCGGCGTCGACGAGCCCCATCTCGTAGTGGCGAAGGCTCGGGCTCAGGTTGTACGGCCAGAAGCTGGCGAACGACGCGAACACCGCCATGGCGAGCACCGCCAGGATCAGCAGCGCGATCACGGTGCAATAGGCGGTCATCAGCAGGTCGTACCCCCGCGCCGGCCTGGGCTGGTACGGCACGGCCCGCGCGGTCAGCATCGCGGTCTGCCTGCGCTGCACGGTCTGGTCGACGACGAAGGTCAGCACCGCCGGGGCCAGCAGCAGCAGCGCCACCACCGCACCGCGCTGGAAGTCCTGTTGGCCGATCACCAGCTTGAACACGTCGGTGGCCAGCACGTTGAAGCTGCCCCCGATCACCTTGGGAATGCCGAAGTCGGTGATCACCAGCGTGAAGGTCACCAGCCCCGCCGAGATCAGGCCGTACTTCGCCCCCGGCAGCGTGATCGTCCAGAACTTGCGTGCGGAGCGCGTGCCCATCGCATCGGCCGCCTCGTAGAGCCGCGCGTCGGCCAGCGACAGCGCGGTCACGAGGATCATCAGCGCGTGCGGGAACACCGAGAAGATCTCGGCCAGCACGATGCCGGGCGCACCGTAGATCTGCTCGATGCCCAGCGCCTGCAGCAGGCCCTTGAGCACGCCCTGGTTGCCGAACCAGTAGATCAGCGAGATCGCCGACAGCAGCGACGGCGCCAGCAGCGGGATCAGCGTGATCCCGCGAAACAGCCGCTTGGCCGGCATGCAGCTGCGCGTCAGCGCGTACGCGAAGCAAAACGCCAGCGGCAGCACGACCACCGTCACCGTCGCCGAAACCCACAGGCTGTTCCAAAGCGAGTCCAGCAGCGCCGGCGTATGCGCATACGCGACGAAGTTGGCCAGGCCGACGAATCGCCCCTGCGCGTCCTCGAGCGCCTGCAGCAGGATCCGGCCCAGCGGCGCGGCCAGGAACGCGACCAGCGCCAGCGCGACCAGCGCCAGCCCGGCGTGCGCCATGCGGTCGGTCCAGTGAGCCCTCAATCGAAGATCCGCATCCGCTCGGGCAGCAGCCGCAGCGGCAGTCGTCCGCCGACCTCGAGCCGGTGCTCGGCGAGGAAGTTCAACGACAGGTAGACCGTCAGCGGCTGCTCGCCCAGGTCGGCGCTGCGCACCCGCACGAGACAGTACGAGCCCAGGAACTCGATCTTGTCGATGTCGGCCTCGAAGACGTTGGAGTCGCCGGCGGCGATCGGGCGCGCCAGCACGTCCTCGGGCCGCAGGTAGATGCGCACGGCGGTGCCGGCAGGCCCGTCGTGCGGGCACTCGAAGCTGCGCGCACCGAGCCGGGCGCGCCCGCCGCCTTCCAGCGTGGCGGGCAGCGTGTTGATGCGGCCCACGAAGTCGGCCACGAACGGCGTGGCAGGGTCGCGGTAGACCTCGAGCGGCGTGCCCACCTGCTCGATTGCGCCGCGATTCATCACGACGATGCGGTCGGCGACGGACAGCGCCTCCTCCTGGTCGTGCGTGACCATGATCGTCGTCACGCCGAGCTTGCGCTGCAGGCTGCGGATCTCCTGGCGCAGCCGGATGCGCTCGAGTGCGTCGAGCGCCGACAGCGGCTCGTCCAGCAGCAGCAGTCCCGGTGACGTCGCGAGCGCGCGCGCCAGCGCGATGCGCTGCTGCTGGCCACCGGAGAGCTGGCTCGGGTACCTGGACTCGCTGTCGGGCAGGCCGACCAGGCGCACCAGTTCGGTCACGCGGGCGGCGACCTCGGTCCGCGGGCGGCGGCGATTGACCAGGCCGTAGGCGACGTTCTGCGCCACGGTCAGGTTGGGAAACAGTGCATACGACTGGAACACGATGCCGTAGTCGCGCTCGGCCGGCGGCAGCGACGAGATGTCGCGTCCGCCCTGCTCGATGCGCCCGGCGGTCTGCGCCTCGAGCCCGGCGATGATGCGCAGCAGCGTGGTCTTGCCGCAGCCCGACGGGCCGAGGAAGCAGACGAACTCGCCTTGCGCGATGTCGAGGTCGACGTCGCGCAACGCGGTGAAGCCGCCGAAATCCTTGCGAATGCCGCGAAGGCTCAGGAACGGGCCGGCTGCCACGGTCAGGCGTCGGCCGTCGCGGCGCTGCGGCTCAGCGTTTCTCGGACTTGGCGTTGTAGCGTCGGGTCCACTCGGCGAGGATCCGTTCGCGGTTGTCAGCCGCCCACGCGAAGTCCATCGGCACCAGCCGCGCCTCGTAGTCCTTGGGCACGTTGGCCAGGGGCGCCGCGACGCCCGGCTGGGCGGTGATCGCGAAGTTCTTGCCGTACAGCAGCATCGCGTCCTTGCTCGACGCCCAGTCGGCGAGCTTCTTGGCGGCGTCCAGCTTCTTCGTGCCCTTGTGGATCGCGAAGGCCTCGAGGTCCCAGCCCAGGCCTTCCTTCGGGAACACCAGGTCGATCGGCGCGCCCTTGGCCTTGTTGCTGTTGGCCCGGTACTCGAACGAGATGCCGACCACGAACTCGCCGGCGGCTGCCATGTTGCAGGGCTTGGACCCGGAGTGCGTGTACTGCGCGACGTTCTCGTGCAGCGCGTCCATGTACTTCCAGCCGTCGCCCTTGCCGTCCTTGTCGCCCCACAGCGTGAGCCAGGCGGTCACGTCGAAGAACCCCGTGCCCGACGAGGCCGGATTGGGCATCACCACCTGCCCCTTGTACACGGGCTTGGTCAGATCCTTCCAGGTCTCGGGCTTGGGTATGTTGCGCTTGGCGGCCTCGACCGTGTTGAAGCAGACCGTCGCGCCCCAGACGT
>CAYGZN010000106.1:0-8928 GCA_964354355.1 uncultured Burkholderiaceae bacterium
GGCGGGATCAGGATGCCGAGCGTGCCGCCCGCGGCCAGGCTGCCCAATGCGTCGGACATCCGGTAGCCGTGTCGCTGCAGCGAGGGCAGTGCGACGGTGCCGATGGTCGCCGCGGTGGCGACCGACGAGCCCGAGGTGGCCGCGAACAGCGCGCAGCAGCCGATGTTGGTGTGCAACAGCCCGCCGGGCAGCCGGCCGAACCAGCCGGCGAACGCCTGGTACATCCGGTCGGCCATGCCGCTGCGCAGCAGCAGCTCGCCCAGCAGCACGAACAGCGGGATCGCGGTCAGCCCATTCTCCGACATCGTGCCCCAGGCGATCGACGCGGTCGACACGAAGAACGCCTCGCCGAACGCGAGCATGCCGCCGACGATGCCCACGCCCATCATCACCGCGGCGATCGGCATGCCGATCAGCATCAGGCCGACCATGGCCAGGAAGCCGGTGACGCCGGCGATCTCGGCGCTCAACGCAGTTCTCCGGAACCTGCCGCGGCACCGCGCGCCTCGATGTCGGCCAGTTCCTCCTTGAGTTCCTCGCGCGTGCCCTTGGGGCCGTACTCGTGGTCCACCCGGTCGGTGCTGCCGCCCAGCGCGAACCCGAACGCGCGCAGCGCCGACCCGACGGCGACCGCCGCGAACAGCGCCAGCACGACGAACCACGCCGACTGCGGCCAGCGCAGCGGCGTCGCCCAGGGCGTCTGCGCGGTGCTGTTCATCGAGATCGAGTCGGACAGCGCGAACCAGGCCATCACCGGCAGCACCGCTGCGGTGGCCGCCAGCGACAGCACCGCAGCCAGGTTCAGCGCGATGCGAAGCCCGCGCGGCAGCCGCTCGTGCACCAGGTCGATGCGGATGTGCGAGCGGGCGACCAGCGCCAGCGCAAACGCCAGCCCCGCGCCGATCGCCAGCGCATAGCCGCCGAGCTCGTCGACGCCCTGCAGCGACACGTTGAACGCCTTGCGCATCGTGACCTCGACCGCGACCGCGAACGACAGCAGCACGAAGGTCGCACCGAACAGCCAGGCGCCGAGCGTCTCGAGCCGCTTCACGGGGTCGGCCCGCCGCGGGTCGGCCCGCCGTGCGTGGGGTCGCCGTGCGTGGGGTCGCCGTGCGTGGGGTCGCCGCGGGTGGAGCCGGCGCAGCCCGTCACTTCAGCCCGATCACCGGCCCGACCGCCCGTTGCCAGGTCGCCGCGCACCCCGGGTTGCTCTTCTCGCACAGCTCGGTCCAGGCGGGCAGCGAGATCTCCTTGAGCGCCGACTTCATCAGCTCGAGGTCCTTGGGCTGAACCTTGACCGTCTTCATCGAGTACTTCTTGCCGGTCGTGCACGGATCCTGGCCGGCGTTGCAGCGCATGCCGTCGGCCCACAGCTCCTCGGAGTACTTCCAGATGTCGTCGGTGAGCTTCTCGATCGCGATCCGCAGCTTGCCCTGCTGGTCGGGCGGCAGCTTCTTCCACGAGGCCATGTTGATGCCGTAGCCCTGCACGGCGACCTGCAGTCCCAGCGGGTAGACGTGCGTCGCGCTCTCGGGCCAGCCCGCCGAGTTGGCCGAACTCGGCCCGGTGACCGCGCAGTCGATCGTGCCCAGCTTCAGTCCCTGCGACACCTCGCCGAAGGCCATCGTGACCGGCGTCGCGCCGATCTTCTCCATGAACTTGGCCATTACGCCGTCCAGGATCCGGACCTTCTTGCCCTTGAGGTCAGACAGGCCCGTGATCTCGGGCTTGCAGAAGATGATCTGCGGGCCGAACGGCCACACGCCCAGCAGCTTGGTGTTGAACTGCTGCTGCAGCCGCAGGTCGACGGCGTCCTTGTACGCGTCGACGACCTTGCGCGCGACCTTGTAGTCGGTGTTCAGGCCGACCAGGTCCAGGCCGAGGATCGTCGGCTCGTCGCGCGACACCTGCCCGAGCCGCAGCCCGACGATGTCGAACAGGCCCGACTTCATGACCCGCAACTGCTCGAACTCCTTGACGCCGGTGCTGTCGAGCGGCTTGTAGTCCATGTCGATCGGCAGGCCGGTCTCCTTGGCGAAGTTCTCGAAGAACGGCTGCTCCTTGTCCTTCTGGATCTTGCCCGTGGCCAGCGGCATGCCCATCACCCGCAACTTGGTCCTGTCCTGCGCCAGCGCAGGCGCACACAATGCCGCTGCGGCGAAGGCCGTCGCGATCGTCCATCCCGCCACTGCCCGTTCGATCCGGATCATCTTTTCCTGCTCCATTCGTGTGCGCCGTGGACCGGCCTGGTGCGCACCCTGCGCGCCCAGCCGCCGCTGCGGTACGATGCAATGGTCGTGCCATCGCGGCTTCCCGTCAACGACTCAGCGCGAATTCGTCCTCGATCCATGCGAATACGGTCCGTACGACCCCCCAGCCGTGCCGATGCAGGTGCCGGCACGGGCATCGGCACGATTGGCGATCCCGATGCAGCAAGCGTCGCGCGCGCGGGCCTGTCCGCCGTCGAGGCCGCCGATCCGCGCGCGCTGCGCCGCGCGATCCGCGCCGGCCGCCACCGCGCACACACGGTCGGGCTGGCGCCGGGGCGGGTGCAGGGCAACCTGGTGATCCTGCCGCAGGCGCTGTCCGCGGACTTCCTGCGCTTCTGCCAGCGCAACCCCAAGCCCTGCCCGGTGCTGGCGGTGACCGAACCCGGCGATCCACGGGTGCCCGAGCTCGGCGAGGACCTCGACCTGCGTACCGACGTGCCGCGCTACCGGGTCTGGCGCGACGGCGCGCTGCAGGACGAGGTCGACGACCTGCGCACGCTGTGGCGCGACGATTTCGTCGGTTTCGTGCTGGGCTGCTCGTTCTCGTTCGAGCAGGCGCTGCTCGAGGACGGCATCCCGCTGCGGCACGTGTCCCAGGGGCGCAACGTCGCGATGTACCGCACGACGATCCCGACCGCGCCCGCCGGGCCGTTTGCCGGCCCGCTGGTCGTTTCGATGCGGCCGATGACGCCCGCGCACGCGATTCGCGCCATCCAGGTGACCTCGCGATTCCCGTCGGTGCACGGCGCGCCGGTGCACTTCGGCGAACCGGGCGCGATCGGCATCACCGACCTCGGCCGCCCGGACTACGGCGACGCCGTCGACGTGCTGCCCGGCGAGGTGCCGGTGTTCTGGGCCTGCGGCGTGACCCCGCAGGCGGCGTTGCTGGCCGCGCGCCCCGAGGTCTGCGTGACGCACGCACCGGGCTGCATGCTGGTCACCGATCGGCTCAACACCGAGCTGGCCGCGTTCTGAGTCCACGACGGAGCCTGTGATGCTGCGTTTCAACCTGCACGAGAACGGCGCGACGCGCGAGGTCGCGTTCGAGCCCCGGGAGCTGGTGATCGCCGGCTGGGCCGCGCGCGATCGGGCGGCGATCGACCACCATATCGAGGAACTGGCGGCGATCGGCGTGCCGCGCCCGTCGGCGGTGCCGCTGTTCTACCGTGTCGCCGCCGCGAACCTGACGCAGGACCCGGTCATCGAGTGCGTCGGCGACGGCAGCTCCGGCGAGGTCGAGCCGGTGCTGTTCGTGCACGGCGGCCGCAGCTGGCTGACCGTCGGTTCAGACCACACCGACCGCAAGGCCGAGACGTACTCGGTCGCACTGTCCAAGCAGCTGTGCGCCAAGCCGGTGGCGCGCGACGCGTGGCCGCTGGAGTCGGTGCGCCAGCGCCTGGACGCGCTGCGGCTGCGGGCGTGGATCGAGGAGGGCGGGCGCGAGGTGCTGTACCAGGACGGCACGCTGGCGGCGCTTCAGCCCGCGCCGGACCTGCTTGCGCGCTACCTGCAGGGCCGCGCGCCCGTCGACGGCCTGGTGATGTCGTGCGGCACGCTGGGCGCGATCGGCGGCGTGCGCGCCTCGACCTCGTTCAGAATGGAACTGGAGGATCCGGTGGGCGGCCGCGCGATCGGCCACGCGTATCGGACGCAGGTGCTGCCCGTCGTCGCGTGAGGGCCGCGCGCCGTGGGGCGCACGGCGGGGGCGCGCAGCGGGGCGCACGGCGACACCGGCCCGATCCTCAGCGCGCGACGGCCACCGGCGTCAGGTGCAGATCGAGCAACCGCTCCACCAGCGCCGCCATGCGCAGCACCAGCCCGTCCCCGTAGCGCGGGGCCACGATCTGCAGTCCGACCGGCAGCCCGTCGGCCAGCCCGGCGGGCACCGAGCAGGCCGGCACCTGGCAGTAGTTGAACAGCGGCGTGAACACGGCGTGGCCGCGCGGTCCGGCCGGCGCGCCGCCGATCTGTGCGGGACCGAGCTGCCCGACCGGCCAGGAAACCACCGGCGTCGTGGGGCACAGCAGCAGGTCGTGCGAATCGAAGAACGCCGCCAGCGCCGCGTAGATGTGCTCGCGCAGCAGCAGCAGCCGGGCGATGTCGACCCCCGAGTGCTCGCGGCCCTGTGCGATCTGCGCCTGAAGGTCGGGGTCGATCCAGTCGGGCCGCGTGTCGTAGTCGCTGCCGTACAGCGCCGCCAGCCCGGACTGCTGCAGCTTGAGCAGCGGATACTCGCGCACGCCGTCGGGCCACTGCGGGGCGGCCACGTCGATCCGGTAGCCGGCCGATCGCAGGCGCTCGATCGCGGCCTCGAGGGTCGCGCGCACCGGCGCATCGATGGCGAAGCCGCAGCCCAGGTCGTGCGTGTAGGCGATGCGCAGCGAACGCGGCGGCGCGTCGTGCAGCGTCGGGCTCACCGGGTCGAACTGGATCGGCTGCGAGCCCCAGTCGTGCGGGTCGTGCCCGAGCAAGGCGTCGAACATCAGCGCAGCGTCCGGCACGGTGCGCGCGATCTGGCCGATCACCGACAGGCCGAAGTTGGGCTCGTCGAAGCCGGGCCCGCAGGGGATCAGGCCGAAGGTCGGCTTCATGCCGACCAGCCCGCAGTGAGCCGCCGGGCGGCGCGTGGAGCCGCCGGCGTCGGTCACCAGCGCGAGTGCGCCGATCCCGGCGGCGACCGCGCTGGCGGCGCCGCCCGACGAACCGCCCGGCGTGAGCGCGGTGTTCCAGGGCGACAGCGTCCTGCCGTGCGGCAGGTTGTTGGACACGCCCTTGCAGGCGAACTCGGAGCAGTTCGTGATGCCCAGGATCACGGCGCCCTGCTGCTTCAGCCGTGCCACCGCCCAGGCGTCGCGCGGCGCCACGAACCCCTCGAACAGGCGCGAGCCCTGCGTGACGCGGCGTGCGCCCACCCACAGGTTGTCCTTGACGGTGACCGGCACGCCGGCCAGCGGCAGGTGTTCGCCGCGGCCCACGCGCGCGTCGACGGCGCGTGCCTGCTCGAGACTCCAGCCCGGATCGGAGTCGATCACGGCGTTCAGCGGCGGGTTCGTCGCCTGCAGGTGGGCGAGCGACGACTCGGCCACGGCTGTCGCGGTGGTCGTGCCATCGCGAACGGCAGCGGCGACCTGCTGCGCCGACCAGCGCCAGAAGTCGGTCATGGCCTCAGTCCGGCCTGAACGGGGCCGCGTGGCCGCGCCCGCGGGTCGCAGCGGGTGCCGGCCGCTCGCAGCGCAGGAATCGGCCGTGCCCCGGGGTGCCCTGGTATTCGCCGTCGCGCCACACCACGGTGCCGCGCGACAGCGTGAGCCTGGGCCAGGCGGTGACCGGGATGCCTTCGTACGGCGTGTAGTCGACCGCGTGGTGAAGCCGGTCGTTGCGGATCTCGGCGCGCACCGTGGTGTCCCAGACCACCAGGTCGGCGTCGGCGCCGACGGCGATCGTGCCTTTGCGGGGGAACAGGCCGTAGATGCGGGCCGGGTTGGTCGAGGTCAGCGCGACGAAGGTGTGCACGTCGATGCGCCCCGTCTGCACGCCGTGCGAGAAGACCAGCGGCAGGCGCGTCTCCAGCCCGGGGATACCGTTGGGCACCCTGGAGAACGGGGCGTCCCGGCCGGCGACCTGCTTGCCCTGTGGGCCGCCGTACAGGAACGGCGCGTGGTCGGACGACAGCACCTGGAAGGTGCCGTTCTCCAGCCCGCGCCAGATCACCTCCTGATTGGCGGCGTCGCGTGGCGGCGGGCTGCAGATGCACTTGGCGCCTTCGAAACCTTCGGCGTCGAGGCTGTCGGCGGTCAGGAACAGGTACTGCGGGCAGGTCTCGGCCAGCACCTTCAGGCCCTTGCCCTGCGCCCAGCGGATCTGCTCGACCGCCTCGCGGCCCGACACGTGCACGATCAGCACCGGCACGTCGGCCAGCTCGGCCAGCGCGATCGCGCGGTGCGTCGCCTCGCGCTCGACCAGCATCGGCCGCGCGCTGGCGTGGAAACGGGGTGCCGACAGCCCGGCGGCCAGCAGCTGCTCGGTCAGCCAGGCGATGCAGTCGGTGTTCTCGGCGTGGATCATCGTCATTGCGCGCTCGCGCCGCGCCACCGCCAGCACTTCGAGAATCTGCCGGTCGTTCAGCTTCAGGTCGTCGTAGGTCATGTAGACCTTGAACGACGTGTAGCCGCGACCGATCAGCTCGGGCAGCTCGGTGTGCAGCGCGTGCGCGGTCGGGTCGGTGACGATCAGGTGGAACGCGTAGTCGATCGCGGCCTTGCCGTCGGAGCGCCGGTGATAGTCGTCGACGGCGGCCTGCAGCGACTGGCCCTTGAGCTGGCACGCGAACGGGATCACGGTCGTGGTGCCGCCGCACGCGGCCGAGCGCGTGCCGGTGACGAAATCGTCCGCCATCCGGGAGCCGTCGGTCATCGGCTGGTCCAGGTGGCAGTGCGCGTCGATGCCGCCCGGCGTCACCAGGCGCCCCTCGGCGTCGATCTCGTGCCGGGCGGCGGGCAGGTGCGTGCCGATCGCGACGACCGTGCCGTCGCGCACGCCCAGGTCCGCCGTGAATCGCTCGCTCGCGGTGGCGACGTCCGCGTTGCGGATCACGAGGTCCAACTCCGGCGCCATCAGACGACCTCGGCGAACAGGCGGCCCCAGGACCGGACGCGACGGGTGTCCACGCCGGTCAGTCGCAGCGCCTTCCAGACCACGGTGGCGATCGTGTCGTAGATCGGGATGCCCAGTTCGGCCTCGAGCGCTGCGACCAGCGGCGCGCCCCGCAGGTTGGTGCAGAACACGGTGATGGCCTGCGGCCTGCTCTGGGCCACCTTGCGGATCATGCCGGCGATCTGGTCGGCCGACACCTCGGAGAACGAGAAGTTGTCCTGCAACCCCAGGTGCTGCTCGCCGACGCACTCGAAGCCGGACTTCGCGTAGTTGGCGACGATCGCCGCCTGCACGTCGTCGCGATACGGCGTGACGAGCCCGAAGCGCGTGACGCCGGTCATCGCGAAGATCTCGTTCAGCGCCAGCACCGACGTGCAGGCTTTCGCGCCGGTCTCGCGCTCGATCGACCGGCACAGCTGCTCGTCGCGCTCGAAGCCCAGCCAGCCCGACGAGGTGCCGTTCCAGCCGATGACCTGGCACTTGGCGTGCGACAGCAGCCGCGCCGCGCGCAGGATCTCGGAGTCGTCGAACTGCGCGAGCGCGCGCGAGGACAGCGCGATCTCGGTGACTTCGAAGCGGCCGAAATGGGCGCTGACCTCGGGCACTTCCGCGAGCATCGCGGTGGTGACCGGTTCGAGCGTCGTGTTGGACGACGGCGTGAGCATGCCGAGCAGGACGCGTTGCATGGAGCTCCTCTTGAGCGATTCGGCCGGCGGCGCCGGCAGCCGGACCAGAGCGAAGATCGTGCCACGAACGACCGGCGCGGCGGACCGGACCGCGCCTGCCCGGTTACCGTGCGAAACGACTGCGAAGCACCCGGCCGGTGCGTTTTGTATCCAATACGGGGAATATTTTGCATCCAAATGGGGCGCGTGTCATGATGCCGTCCAGCGTCCGATCGAAATCCGGCTGGCATGATTGTTGCGTCGAATCCCCCCAATTCCAGGAAAGCGCAGCGCGTGGCAACTCCTTCGACCCTCGAGGCACCGGCGACGGCCCCGGCCGCATCGCCCCGGCGCGCGCAGCAGATGTACGAGCGCATCGTCGCGTCGATCGTCGAGCACCGGCTCCGCCCCGGCACCAAGCTGCCCGAGGAGCGGCTCGCGGCGCTGTTCGAGGTCAGCCGCACGCAGGTGCGCAACGTGCTGCAGCGGCTGGCGCACGAGGGCCTGGTCGAGCAGCAGCTGAACCGCGGCGCATTCGTCGCGGCGCCCAGCCGCGCGTATTCGCGTGAGATCTTCGAGGCGCGGCGCCTGATCGAGCCCTGGCTGGTGCAGCGGGTCTGTGAGTGCGCGCGCGGCCGGCGTCTCGCGCCGCTTCGCCGCGTGCTCAGGGACGAGCAGGCCGCACGCAGGGCCGGCGACCGGCACGCGATCGTGCGCCACTCGGGGGAGTTTCACCGCGTGCTGGCCGACCTGGCGGGCAACCAGCCGCTGGCCAAGTCGATTCACGAACTGAGCACGCAGACCTGCCTGGCGATCCTGCTGTACCACGCGCCCACCGCCGAATCGTGCCGCGCCGACGAGCACGCCGCGATCGTCGAGGCGATCGCGCGCGGCGACGCCCCGGCCGCGCGCCGGCTGATGAGCGAGCACCTCGAGCACATCGAGCAGTCGCTGAGCGAGCAGCCGGTCGTGGCCGACGTCGACGGGCTCGACGTGCTGCTGGGCCTGCCGTCCGGCGCGCCCGATGTACACACCGGAAGCCGGCGCGGTGTCCGCTGACGCAGCCCCGGCGATTCGCGCAGCCGGCACGGCGTCCGGCCAGACCGGCTTCGACCTGACGCTGGACGACATCGTCCAGCACTACCCGGGCGCGCCTTCGCCCGCGGTCGATCACGTGACGCTGGAGATCAAGGGCGGCGAGCTGGTGGCGCTGCTCGGGCCCAGCGGCTGCGGCAAGACCACGCTGCTGCGGATCATCGCGGGGTTCGTGTCGCAGACCGCGGGGCGTGTGGTGGTGGGCGGGCGCCCGATCGACGACCTGCCGCCCAATCAGCGCGAAG
>CAYGZN010000107.1:0-8866 GCA_964354355.1 uncultured Burkholderiaceae bacterium
CGGCATCCGCCTGCGCCTGCGCCGCGCGAAACGACAGCCCCGCCGCCATGTCGACGCCGCCGAACAGCCACGAGGTATTGATCGCGTGGTGGATGTCCCCCGCGTCGATGTCGTCGACGGTCGCGTCCGCGTGCGGCGCGATCGCGGCACAGGCCGCGGACACCAGGTCCGCGTCGCCGGTGGCGTCCACGACGACCCCGGCCTCGATCGCCTGGCGCCCCTGCTTGCTCTCGAAGACCACACCGGTGACCCGCTCGCCCTCGAGCAGCGGCGCCACGCCCCACGCGTGCAGCACGAGCTCGACGCCCGCATCCAGCGCCAGTTGCTGCGACACGGTCTTGAGCCACTCCGGGCTCACGGTCGGCGACCACGTGACGACGCCGTGAAAGGCGCTGGTGCGCAGCGCCCAGTGGGCCGCGGTGTCGGCGTCGCGCGAGCCCCACGCGCCCGGTGGCGGCCCGGCCACCTCGCCCGCCGGC
Source organism: uncultured Burkholderiaceae bacterium (assembly GCA_964354355.1). Classification (GTDB taxonomy): domain Bacteria; phylum Pseudomonadota; class Gammaproteobacteria; order Burkholderiales; family Burkholderiaceae_E; genus CAYGZN01. The sequence goes on from CAYGZN010000107.1 coordinate 480, forward strand.
AGTCGCTCGAGGATCTCGCCGGCCAGCCCGGCGATCACACGCGCACCGGACCAGTCGGTCATGCGGTCGATCCAGATGACCAGGCCGCCGGTGGACAGTCCGCCGAGGTGGTTGTAGCGCTCGACCAGCGTGACCTGGGCGCCCGTGCGCGCCGCTGCGATCGCCGCCGCAGTGCCGGCCGGCCCGCCGCCCACGACCAGCACGCCGGTGCGCGAGCGGATCGGCACGCGCCGCGCGGGCTCGAGCCGTTCACCGACCGGGACCGGATGGCGACGCACCCGCGCAGCGGATGCGTGCACGTCCGACTCGAAAAACAGCCGCCCCGCACGCTCGACGGTTCCCATCGGCCAAGTGTAACGGTTCCGCAGTCCGCCCTCGGCCGCCCTCGGACGCGTCAGGCCGGCCGGTCGTCCTCGAAGCGCGGTCCGCCGCCCATTGCGTCGCGGTCCAGGATGGCCTGCGGGTAGTGGGCCGCGAAATCGGCCATCACCTTCTCGAACGGCAGGTCGTCGAACAGCCCATGGTCGGCGAGGTACTCCATGTGCCGGCGGTTCGCGGCGTCGTATTCCTGCAGCAGCGCATGGCCCTGCCCATCGAACTCGGTCGCGCGCACACCGAAGCGCCGGCACAGCTCGACGTTGAACACCGCGGCCACCTTGACCCAGCGGCCGTCGAGCCACAGCGCGGTGTATCCGTGGTCGTAGAAGACGTCGGTGCCGCCGAGCGCGCGGCGCAGCTTCTCGGTGTTCAGGTGGTTGGTCACGTCGGCCAACCCGACGGCGGCCGGGATCCCGACGCTGCGGGCGGCGGCCGCCAGCAGGCCGGCCTTCGGCACGCACCAGTTTCGCTCGCTCTCGGCCACCGCGCTGGCCCGGTAGTCCTCGCGCCTGGGCGAGCACACGAACGGATCGTAGCGGATGCGGTCGCGCACCGCGTAGAACAGCCGCACGGCGCGTTCGCGCGGCGACTCGGCACTGCCGATCGCGGCCTCGACGAACCGGGCCACCTGCGGCGTGCCGAAGTCGAGCAGTTCGGTGGGCAACCGGCAGCGTTCGACGAACCCCGGGTCGTCAGACGCCGACATGCTGGCGCAGCCAGTTGACCGAGCGCTTCCACCCGTCCTCGGCAGCGGCCTTGCGGTAGCTCGGCCGCTCGGGTGCGTAGAACGCGTGCGGGGCGCCGGGGTAGATGACGATCTCGCTGGACCGCGCCGAGGCATTGCCCCCGGCCAGCCGCGTCCTCATCTGCTCGACGGCTGCGACCGGAATTCCGGCGTCGTCGGCGCCATACAGGCCCAGCACCGGGCAGGCGAGCCGGGCGGCGATCTCCAGCGGCTGGAGCGGCTGCAGCGGGCTGGCCGGGCCGGTCAGGTCCCCGCACCACACCACACCGGTGCGCAGCAGCGGGTTGTGCGCGCAATACAGCCAGGCGATCCGCCCGCCCCAGCCGAACCCCGTCACGCCCAGGTGATCGATGTCGCCGCCATTGACGTTCGCGTACCGTGCCGTCGCGTCGAGGTCCGCCAGCACTTGCCGGTCGTCGATGCGGGACACCAGCCCGTCCATCAGATGCGCGAGCGACTGGAACGCGGGCGGGCTGCCCTGTCGCGCGAACAGGTCGGGCGCGATCGCCAGCCAGCCCGCGCGGGCGTGTCGGCGGCAGACGTCCGCGATCGACTCGTTCAGCCCCCAGATCTCGTGCACGACGAGGATCGTTCCCAGCCCGCTGCGCCCGGCCGGTGCGGCCATGTAGGCCGGGAGGCTGCCGTCGCGCGTCGGGATCCGGACCTCGGCGGTGCGCAACCCCTCGCCCGAGGTGGCGACCGCCTGCGCGTGCGGCGCCCGGGCAGGCACCGCGAAGGCGGCGATCCCTGCGGCCATCGCGCAGGACAGGAAGCCGCGCCGGTCGCCCGCTGCGACAGGCATGAGAGAATCGTGCCTGGCGAGCGTCGCCCCTTGGCCGTGCTTGCGGCACCGGGAATCGTCCAATCTGTCGCTCCTCGTCTGCGGGACGGGCCACGCGTTCGCCCGCGGCGCCCTGTGCACCCGACGCATGCAATGCCGGCGGTTGTGTTGCGCCTGCCGCGATGCTAGCGTAAAAACCAAGTGCCCATTTCCTTTCCAGGCTGACACCCCGACCATGAGCCTCGTGCCCGACAACACCGACAACCACACCGCCGTAGCCCGGACCATCGGGCCGTTCCTGGCCTCGACCCGAATCGCGTACTTCTCGATGGAGATCGCGGTGCGCCCCGAGATGCACACCTACAGCGGCGGCCTGGGCATCCTCGCCGGCGACACCGCGCGCTCGTGCGCCGACCTCGAGCTGCCGGTCGTGTTCGTGACGCTGATCAGCCGCCAGGGATACCTGCGCCAGGAGATCGACGCCGAGGGCAACCAGATCGAGCACGCCGATCCCTGGCGCCTCGAGGAGTACGCGACCCCGCTGCGCGCCAAGGTCGCGGTGCTGATCGAAGGCCGCGAGGTCTGGGTCCGGCCCTGGCTGCACGTGCTGGAGAGCCCGATCGGCACCAGCGTGCCGGTGCTGCTGCTCGATACCGAGCTCGACGAGAACACCGACGTCGACAGGCATCTGACCGACCGGCTGTACGGGCCGGGCACCGACCTGCGCCTGAAGCAGGAAGTCGTGCTGGGCATCGGCGGACTGAGGGTCCTGCAGGCCCTGGGCTTCTCGATCCGCACGCATCACATGAACGAGGGGCACGCGGCACTGCTGGCGCTGGACCTGCTGCGCCGCTATCCCCGGCCCCGGGACCAGATCCGCACCGATTCGCTGAACTACCGGCTGACCCCGGTGCGCGAGGCGTGCATCTTCACGACCCACACGCCGGTCGAGGCCGGCCACGACCGCTTCGACTACGGCCTGTTCGAGCACGTGCTGCAGGGCTACCTGCCGACCGACCAGGTCAGGCTCGTGGCCGGGCACGACGCGCTGAACATGACGCGGCTGGCGCTGAACCTGTCCGGGTTCGTCAACGGCGTCGCGGACCGGCACGCGCGGACCACGACGCAGATGTTCCCCGGCTACGACATCCGCGCGATCACCAACGGCGTGCACCTGCCCACCTGGGCCCACGCGTCGTTCCGCTCGCTGTTCAACGAGCACTTCCCGTCGTGGGCGCACGAGCCCGAGATGATGGTGCGAGCCGACCAGATGCCGGGCGAACGGGTGTGGCACGCGCACCAGCAGGCCAAGGCCGACCTGATCGCCGAGGTCCGCGCGCGCACCGGGGTGGCGCTCGAGAGCGGCCTGCCGATCATCGGCTTCGCGCGCCGCATGACCGCCTACAAGCGCCCGGACCTGCTGTTCAGCGACCTGCAGCGGCTGCGACGCATCAACGCGCACTACCCGTTCCAGGTCGTGCTGGCGGGCAAGTCGCACCCCAGCGACACCCCCGGCAAGGCGCTGATCAAGCGCATTCACGAGCACATCCGCGAACTGGCGCCGGAACTGAAGATGGTGTTCGTGCCCAACTACGAGATGAACTTCGCGCGCTACCTCGTGTCGGGGGTGGACGTCTGGCTGAACACGCCGATCCCGCCGATGGAAGCCTCCGGCACCAGCGGCATGAAGGCCGCGCTCAACGGCGTGCTCAACCTGAGCGTGCTCGACGGCTGGTGGCTCGAGGCGTGCATCGAGGGCACGACCGGGTGGGCGGTCGGCCACGACGGGCAAGTCTCGGGCGGATCGGGCGTGCCGCACGCGGGCCCCGAGGACCTGTACGACAAGCTCGAGCACGTGGTCCTGCCGCTGTACCACACCGACCGCGAGCGCTGGGTGTGGATGATGAAGCAGGCGATCAGCAAGATCGCCTGCTACTTCAACACCCAGCGGATGATGCGCCGCTACGCGGCCGAGGCGTACATCCATTGACGTCCACGGGCAAGCCCGCGCCGCACGACGTCGCTTCGCTGCTGCGTGCCGAGCATGACGACCCGTTCGCCGTGCTCGGCATGCACGTCGAGGCTCCCGGCGGCCAGGTGGTGGTCCGGTGCATCGCTCCGGGCGCGACGTCGGTGCGGGTGCTCGACCGCACCGACGGTGCCGAGCGCGCGGTGCTGGCGCAGCTGCAGCCGGACTTCTTCAGCGGGACCGTCGCGTCCGCCGGCGGTCCCTTCCCCTACCGCCTGCTGATCGAGGGTCCGGGCTGGCGGCACGTCGCCGAGGACCCGTACCGATTCTGGCCGCTGCTGGGCGAATTGGACCTGCACCTGCTGTCGCAGGGTGCGCACTGGCGCAGCTGGCAATGCATGGGCGCCGTCGCGCGCGAGGTCGACGGGGTCGCCGGCGTCGCCTTCGCCGTGTGGGCGCCCAACGCCACGCGCGTCAGCGTCGTCGGCTCGTTCAACGACTGGGACGGCCGCGTGCACCCGATGCGCCGCCGCGTCGAGGCCGGCGTGTGGGAGCTGTTCGTGCCCGGCGTGGGCCACGGCGAACTGTACAAGTTCGAGGTGCGCACCCGCTCGGGCGACGTGCTGCTCAAGACCGACCCGTATGCGCGCTGGTGCGAGCTCACGCCCGCGACGGCCAGCCGCGTCTGGGACCAGCCGCCGTTCGAGTGGACCGACGCCGGCTGGATGGCGCAGCGTGCACAGCGCCAGGCGCGCGATGCGCCGCTGTCGATCTACGAGGTGCACCTGGGCTCCTGGCGGCGCCACGGCGACGGCCGGATGCTGTCCTATCGCGAGCTGGCCGACACGCTGGTGCCGTATGCGCGCGACCTGGGCTATACGCACCTCGAGCTGATGCCGGTCAGCGAACACCCGTTCGGCGGCTCGTGGGGCTACCAGCCGACGGCGCTGTTCGCGCCGAGCTCGCGCTGGGGCACGCCGGACGACTTCCGTGCGTTCGTCGACTGCTGCCACCGCGAGGGCCTCGGCGTGATCCTCGACTGGGTGCCCGCGCACTTCCCGGGCGACGCACACGGGCTCGCGGGCTTCGACGGGACGTGCCTGTACGAGCACGAGGATCCGCGGCTGGGCCGCCACACCGACTGGGGCACGCTGATCTACAACTTCGGCCGCCGCGAGGTGTCGAACTTCCTGGTGGCCAACGCGCTGTACTGGCTGCACGAGTTCCACATCGACGGGCTGCGCGTCGATGCGGTCGCCTCGATGCTGTACCTCGACTACAGCCGCAAGCCGGGCGAATGGCTGCCCAACGTGCACGGCGGGCGCGAGAACCTGGAGGCGATCGCGTTCCTGCGCCAGCTCAACGAGAAGGTCTACGGCGAGGCGCCGGGCGCGATCACGCTGGCCGAAGAGTCCACGTCCTGGCCGATGGTGTCGCAGCCGACCTGGCTGGGCGGCCTGGGGTTCGGCTACAAGTGGAACATGGGCTGGATGAACGACACGCTGGCCTACATGCACCAGGACCCGGTGCACCGCTCGTACCACCACCAGCGCCTGACCTTCGGGCTGTTGTACGCGTTTTCCGAGAACTTCGTGCTGCCGCTGTCGCACGACGAGGTCGTGCACGGCAAGGGCTCGCTGCTGGGCAAGATGCCGGGCGACGCGTGGCGCCAGTTCGCGAACCTGCGGCTGTACCTGGCCTTCCAGGCCACCCAGCCCGGCAAGAAGCTGCTGTTCATGGGCGGCGAGTTCGGCCAGTGGCGCGAATGGGATCACGACCGGTCGCTGGACTGGCACCTGCTCGAGGACCCGGCGCAGGGCCGATGGCACGCCGGCCTGCAGGCGCTGGTGCGCGACCTGAACCGCCTGTACCGCAGCGCGGCGGCGCTGCACGAGGGCGACTGCGAGTCCTTCGGGTTCCAGTGGATCGACTGCCAGGACACCGCGCACAGCGTGCTCGCGTGGGTTCGACGCGGCCGCGACGGCGACGCCCGCACCGGCCCGGCAGGCACGGTGCTGGTCGTGTGCAACTTCACGCCGGTCGTTCGCGAAGGCTACCGGGTCGGCGTGCCCGTCGGCGGCGTCTGGCGCGAGATCCTGAACACCGACGCGCACGACTACGGCGGCAGCGCGGTGGGCAACCTCGGGGCCGTGTCCAGCGAGCCGACCGCCTGGCACGGCCAGCCGCATTCGGTCCGTCTGCGCCTGCCCCCGCTGGGCGCCGTCGTGCTGCAGCGCTAGCCCGCGATGATCGCGCCGCCGGGGCATCGCGAGGCGTGGGCGACGGCGGCGCCGGTCCCGGCGCGGCTGCACCTGGAGCACGGATCGCCCGATCCGCTGGGGGCCCACTGGGACGGCCGCGGCGTCAACTTCGCGCTGTTCTCGCGGCACGGCGAGCGGGTCGAGCTGTGCGTGTTCGATGCAGGCGGCGAGCGCGAAGTCGCGCGGCTGCCGATGCCGGCGCGCACCGGCGACGTCTGGCACGGGAGGCTGCCCGAGGCCGGCCCCGGGCTGCTGTACGGCTACCGCGTGTTCGGCCCCTACGACCCGCATCGCGGCCACCGCTTCAACGGCCACAAGCTGCTGCTGGACCCTTACGCACGCGAGCTCGCCGGCGAGTTCCGCTGGAACGACGCGGTGCTCGGCTACGTCGCCGGCCATCCGGACGCGGACCTGTCGTTCGACACGCGCGACAGCGCACCCTGGGTGCCGCGCTGCCGCGTCGTGGCCCCCGCGCGCATCGCGCCCGATGCGCGCGTGCCGCTGCCGCGCCATCCGTGGTCCGAGACGGTGCTCTACGAGCTGCACGTGCGCGGGTTCACGCGGCTCAACGCCGCGGTGCCCGAACCGATCCGCGGCACGTTCGACGCGCTCGCCGACCCGTCGGTCGTCGCGCACTTCAAGCGCCTCGGCGTCACGTCGGTCGAGCTGCTGCCCGTGGCCGCGTGGATCGACGAGATCGACCTCGTCAACCGGGGCCTGCGCAACTACTGGGGCTACAACCCGCTTTCGTTCTTCGCGGTCCAGGCGGCGCTGGCCGGCCCCGACGCAATGGCCGCCGTCAGCCGGACCGTGGACCGGCTGCACGCCGCAGGCATCGAGGTGATCCTGGACGTGGTGTTCAACCACACGGCCGAAGGCAACGAACGCGGCCCCACGGTTTCGCTGCGCGGCATCGACAACGCCGCCTACTACCGGCTGCGCCCCGGTGACGCGCGCCGCTACCAGGACTTCTCCGGCTGCGGCAACACGCTGGCCGCCCAGGACCCGGTCGTCAGCCGCCTGATCGTCGACGCGCTGCGCCACTGGGCCGATGCGGCCGGCGTCGACGGGTTCCGCTTCGACCTGGCGTCGGCCATCGCGCGCGATGCGCACGGCCACTTCGACCCGCAGGTGCCGTGGGTGCGCGCGCTGCGCGACGATCCGGTGCTGTCGCGCTGCAAGCTGATCGCCGAGAGCTGGGACTGCGGCGTGCCCGGGCACTTCGTCGGCGGCTTCCCGGCCGGCTTCGGCGAGTGGAACGATCGGTACCGGGATTCGATGCGGCGGTTCTGGCGCGCCGACCCGGGCCGGGTCGGCGAGTTCGCCACGCGGCTGGCCGGCTCCAGCGACATCTTCGGGCAGCCGGCCCGCTCACCGACGGCCAGCGTGAACTTCGTGACCGCGCACGACGGGTTTACGCTGGCCGACCTGGTCAGCTACCGGCACAGGCACAACCTCGCCAACGGCGAGGACAACCGCGACGGCGCGGGCGAGAACTACAGTGCCGATGGCAGTGCGCCGGATTCACCGGTCCCGCACGGCGACGGCCCGACCGACGACCCCGACGTGCTGGCGCGGCGCCAGCGCCGGATGACCGCGTTGCTGGCCACGCTGATGCTGTCGCGCGGCGTGCCGATGCTACGCGCCGGCGACGAATTCAGCGCCACGCAGCACGGCAACAACAACGTCTACTGCCAGGACGGCCCGCAGAGCTGGATCCACTGGCCCGAGCCCGGCGCAACGGGCGACCTCAGCCATTGGGTGGGCAAGCTGGCGCGACTGCGCCGGGGCCTGCACTGCATCCACGAGAACCGCTTCCTGGACGGCCGGGCCCGCGGCGCCGAGCAGCTGCCCGACGTCGACTGGCTGCGCGAGGACGGCCGGCCGATGGACGGTGGCGACTGGCACGACCCGCAGCGGCGCACGCTCGCGATGCTGCTGGACGCAGGCAGCCCCTGCCCCGGTTCGGCGCATGACCGCGTGCTGGTCGCCGTCAATGCCGGCGAGGCCCCGGCCAGGTTTCGTCTGCCCGCGACCGCGCACGGCAACGGGTGGCTGCGCCTGCTGGACTCGTCGGACCCGGCGGCGCCGCTGTTGCCGGATCACGCGCCAGATACCCGCACCGACGCCCGCGCCGCCACCGACACAGCAAACCACGCCGCCACCGACGCAGCCGCGGGCACGGCTACGGACACCGGCGCGGGCGCCGGCGCGGACGCGGGACGCGGGCAATCGTTCGAGGTCCGCGGCGCC
>CAYGZN010000108.1:0-8858 GCA_964354355.1 uncultured Burkholderiaceae bacterium
CCGACCAGCGAGTGGACCGCGCGCAGCGCGTACTCGGGCGCAGTGGCAGCCGGATCGCGCCGCCAGGATCCCCCCAGCTGCGCGAGCACGGCCATCAGTTCGTCGGCTTCGGCGAGGAAGATCTGGTACAGCGCGGCGCTCAACGTGCGCTCGCCGATCCGGACGTCCTGCGCGGCCTCGTCGAACTCGCCGGCCGCGGCCGGCGCGAACTCCGGCGCGAACTCCGGCGCGGGCTCCCGTGCGGGCTCGCGGGGCGCGACGTCGGTCGAGACGGCGCGCGCGTCGATCGTGTCGCTGGATTCGAACGAGTCGCCGGCTTCGACCCTCTCGCCGGCCTCGATGATTTCGCCGGCCTCGACGGTTTCGCCGGCCTCGACGACGTCATCGAACCCGATCACGGCGCCAAGCTCGATGACCTCACCGCCCGCGCCCGCGTCGAGCGGGACCGCTTCGTCGATGCCGACGCCGTCGTCGAGCATGATGGCCTCGCCGGCTTCGGTGGTCGAGGCGAAGTCGGCAGTCGCGCCCCGTTCGACGAGGTCGTGCGCGGCCGGCTGGTCGGCCACTTCGCCGAGTTCAGCTATTTCGCCAAGTTCGGCCACTTCACCAAGTTCTGCTATCTCGCCGAGCTCGGCCATCTCGCCGAGTTCGGCGACCTCACCGAGCTCGACCACCTCATCGGCGTCGGACGGTTCGACCGACCGATCCTGCGCCAGCGCAGGCTGCAGGTCCTCGGTCTCGCCCTCCAGCGGCATTCCTGCCATCAGCCGCTCGGCCTTCACGATCAGCGCCGCGGGCTCGATCGACGCGGTCGCGTCGGTCTGCAGTCGATCGACCCATTCGACGAAGCGGCCGTGCGCGAGGTCGATCAGCCGATTCAGCTCGGGCGTGGCCGGACGCTCCTCGGCCAGCCAGCCGTTGAGGACCTGCTCCATCGACCACGCGGCCTCGCCGAACGCGACCAGCCCGACCATCCGGCTGGAACCCTTGAGCGTGTGGAAGCCCCGGCGGATCGTGGTCAGCGCGTCGCTGTCCGACGGACGCAGCACCGACTGGCCGCTCGCGTCGGCGACCGCTGCGAGCACTTCACGCGCTTCGGCCAGGAAGATCTCGAGCAACTCGGCGTCCAGCGCATCGCCTTCCGGCACCGCCACGTCACCGGCGGCGGGGACTCCCGCGGGCGCCATTGCACCGGCCAGCGCCAGCGCCTGGGCCAGCGCGGCCACCGCAACCGTGTCGCCGGGCTGATCCAGCAGCGCCAGCGCGGTCCGGGCGCGCTCGCGCAGGTCGCTGTCGTCGACGACGACGGCCTCGTCCACCAGCGTGCGCAGCGTCTCGTGCAGCTGCCCGCGCAGCAGCGGATCGGCCGGACGGTTCTGCAGCGCGGCCAGCAGGTCGGCGGCCCGCTGCCGGTTCTCGTCGATGCTGCGCTCCAGCGTCGGCGGCGCAACGATCACGGGAGGCGCAGGCGGCGGGACGTACGGCTGCGCCCCCTCGGCGATCGGTCGCGTGACGTCGAACGGCGCCAGGTCTTCGGTCGGGTCGAAGGACTCGAGCGGGCGCGTGGGCACGAACCCCGGTGATGCGTCGCGATCGCCACCGCGCGCGTCGACCCACGGCACGGTCAGCACCGGGACCTCGTCGGCCGGCTCGGGCTCGTGGGCCGCCGCGACCGGCGGCGGCTCCCCGAGGCGTGCAACGAACTCGCCGCTTTCGGCATCGAAACCGAAGCCGGCGCGCGAACGCCCGCCCTGTCGCAGCGATTCGACGAAGAAACCCAGCGCGCCCAGGCTGTGCGCGACGCGCTCGCACTCGGGCTGCGCCGGAGCCTCGGGGTCCTCGAGGAAGCCGGCGATCTGGCGCGCGACGGCGGCTGCGCCTTCGGCGGCCTCGTGGTGGCCAAGCAGCCGAAGCGCGCCGCCGGCCTGGTGCAGCAGCGCATCGAGCTGCGCCAGCTCCGCGCGCTGCGACGGGTCGCGGAAGAACGCGTCGAGCGCCTTCTCGCAGGCGCGCAGGTTGGCGGTGAGTTCGGCCACGAACGCCGTGAGCGTGAGCTGCTCCTGCGCGGCCTGCGACAACTCGGTCAGCCACGCGGGCATGTCGCCGTCGGTCGACTCCTGCTGTGCGCAGATGCGCTCGAGCCGGTCGGCCATCTCGCCGGCACGGTGGTCGTACTGCGCGATGCCGCGCGCGCCGCGCTCGAGCGCCTGCTCGACGAACAGCAGCGCAGTGGCCACCTCGAGCGACAGCGCCTCGATCAGCGAGCCCCCAGTCGCGCCCAAAGCGCGTCGCGCGCCGGCGATCGTCGCAGCCAGCCGCTGCAGGCCCGGCCATGGCAGGCGCGCCGCCGCAGACTCCAGCGACTGGGCTGCGGCCGCGAACGGCGGCAGGTCCTGCGCGCCGCCGCGCACGTACTTCTCCCAGGCAGACTTCGCCTGCGCCGTCGCCTCCTTGGCCGCACGCAGCGAGCGGACGTCGACCACACCGAACCGGGGGCTTTCGAAATCGGCTGGAACCGTGTCGGCAAGGCCGTACAGGTCGCGCGCCGCGTCGGCGCGCGTCGAACCGCTGCCGGCGCGCGCAAGCATGAACAGCAGGTCCTTGAGCGTGCGGTCCGCAATCGGCGTGCCCTGCTGCAGCGTGCGCCGGATCTGCAGGTTGATGCGGGCGACCAGGCGCTTGACGTACAGGTCGACCGGCAACGCCTGCTGGCGCAGCGCGTCGAAGAACGCCACCGCCAGCCACCAGAAGGTCCGGCTCGAGGATGCCTGGTGGGCGCGGTAGAGCCGTTCCACCGACGCGTGCAGGCTGGTCAGCGAGGCCACGTCGCGCGGGTTGCGCAGGAACCCGAGCAGGCCGCGCTCGAACTCGCCGCGGGCGGCCGCCGCGCCGGGGGCATCGAGCGGCTCGGCGCTCGCCAGCCGCGCCGGACGAATCGTCAGGTCGGGGAAGTACAGGTCGGCCGGCTCGATGCGCTCGGCCGATCGCGCCTCGAGCAGCGCGCGGTACTGGGGAAACAGCAGCACCGGACGGTCCGGCGCGCCTGCGGCGACCGACTCCAGGTACTCGACGATCGCGCCGAACGCCTTGGCCAGCCGGCTGACCACGTCGCCGTTGAGCGAGAGCTCACCACGATCGACGCGATCCAGGATGCCTTCGGCCTCCTGCGTGACCACCGCCACGCCCGGCATGTCGACGACCTGCAGCGCGCCGTGCGCCTGATGCAGGTGTACCCGCGCGGCCTTGAGCTGGGAGACGTCATCGTCCTCGGCCTGCAGCTGCTGCTCGAGGCAGGCCTCGGCACGCGACAGCGACTCGCGGATCTCCCCGAGGCACCAGGACAGCGCGGTCAGGTCGGTTTCGGTGGCATTCATCGGCGGTCCGCGCTCGCTGGTGTCACGACACGCGGAATCGCGAGACCGAGTTCTTCAGTTCGCGCGCGAGTTCGGACAGCTGCTGGATCGAGCCCGCGGTCTGCTGCGTGCCCTCGCTGGTCTGCTCGGTGACCAGCAGGATCCGCTGGATGCTGTGGGCGACCGTTCCCGCGGAAGACGCCTGCTCGGACGTCGTGCGCGAAATCGCCTGGATCAGCTCGGCCAGCTGGTGCGACACCCGCCCGATGTCGCCGAGCGCGTTGCCGGCGTCGTCGGACAGGCGCGTACCCGCCACCACGCCCTGCGTGCTGCGCTCCATCGCGGCAACCGCGTCCTGGGTGTCGGCCTGGATCGTGCGGATCAGCGCCGAGATCTGCTTGGTCGCCTCGGCGCTGCGCTCGGCGAGGCGCTGGACCTCCTCGGCGACCACGGTGAAGCCTCGGCCGGCCTCGCCGGCCGAGGCGGCCTGGATCGCCGCATTGAGCGCCAGCACGTTCGTCTGCTCGGTGATGTCCGAGATCAGCTCGACGATCTCGCCGATCTCCTGGGACGACTCGCCCAGTCGCTTGATGCGCTTGGAGGTCTCCTGGATCTGGTCGCGGATGCCGTTCATGCCCGCGATCGCGTTCTGCACCGCACGGCGGCCCTGCTCGGCCGCGGCCAGCGACTGGCGCGCCACGTTGGCCGACTCCGACGCGCTGCTGGACACCTCGTTGATCTGGTCGGCCATGCGCAGCACCGCCTCGCCGGTCTCGCGGATCTCGCGCGACTGCTGCTCGGAGGCGACCTGCAGGCTGGACGAGATCGTCTGCGCCTTCGAGGACGCCTCGGTGACCAGCTCGGCCGTGCTGTTGATCCGCGACACGAGGTTGCGCAGCTCCTCGACGGTGTAGTTGACCGAGTCGGCGATCGCGCCGGTGATGTCCTCGGACACGGTGGCCTGCACGGTCAGGTCGCCGTCGGCGACTTCCTGCAGCTCGTTCATCAGCCGCAGGATGGCGCCCTGGTTCTGGTCGTTGGTCCGCTTGGCCTCCTGCTCGAGCCGCTCGGCCTCGGCGCGCTGCTGGTCGGCGTCGGCGGCACGGCGATGCACGTCCTGATAGAAGACCAGGCCCAGCGCGATGCCCGACAGCACGGCGATCACCAGGAAGAACGCCACGATGCCCTGGTTCAGCCGGTGTCCGGCCTGCCCCGAGCCCAGCCCGGACTGGATCTCGCCCAGCGCCAGCCGCAGGCCCTCGCTGTCGGCGGCAATGCGCTGCTCGGCGACCTTGGCCCCCTGCAGCCGCGGCAGGTCGGCGAGGATCGACGTCACGGGCTTGCCGAACTCCGCAAACGCCGTGCGCAGTTCGGCAAGCCGCTGGCGCGCCTCGCCCTCGCGGGCGGGCGCCAGGCGCCGGACGTCGTTGCCGGTCAGCAGACCATCGGAAACCTCGCGAAACGCACTGGCGTCCTTGCCCAGCGCAAAGGCCACCTCCGGGTTCACGGCCTGGCCGGCCGTGAGCAGGCCGACATTGCGGGCCATGCGCTGCGCGAGCACCACGAGCTGGCCGGCGGCGGCCACCTCGGGCACCGGTGCAGCGCCGTTGACCTTGGCCGCCAGCACCTGCTCGCTCAGATCGGTCAGCCGCGGCGCGGACTCGTCGATCTGCCGTGCCATGCCCGCCATCGTCACGAGCTGCGTGCGCTGCTGCAGCAACGTGTCGGCAGCCTGGTCGGTGCGGGACCACAGCTCGGCCAGGCGCTGCACGGATGGCTGCAGCGAGACGTCCACCGGGCTCACGTCGCGCTGCGCGACCTGCCCCCCGGACTGCAGCGCCGTGACGCCCGCGCTCATCTGCTCGCGGCTCTCGGCCATCTGGCGGAACGCCTCGGGGTTGCCCCGCAGCGCGTTGGGAGCGGCCTTGGCCAGCCGCTGCGAGTGCATCAGCGAATCGCCGACCAGCTGCGCCTGCGCGGTGGTGTTGGAGGACTGGCTCGAGTCGAGCCACGAGAACAGGATCGCCATCAGCAGCGACAGGCCGAGCACCGGGAACAGCACCGAGAGCTGCTTGCGCAGCGGCAGGCGGCCGACGACCGGGATCGCGAAGCCACGCGCCGCGCCGGCGGATGCGCCCGCCGCGGGCCGTTCCGCGTGAAACGGCGTCGACTCCCCGAAGCTGGTGTTGACCATCAGCGTGTCGAACCGGGTCGACGGCGACAGCTCCTCGGCGATCGCCGTGTCGGGATCGACCTTGCGGGCGCCACCGCCGAGTGGGAAAAACAGCCGCGGAAACTTGAACGCCATCGGCAATCCTGTGGACTCAAAAAGCGGCGGGGGCTCAGCGCCCCACCATCAGAAACTCTTCGGACGCCGCCAGGCGGGCCAGGCTCAGCTCGCGCCAGCGCTGGCCGTCGGCGTCGACGAGCGTGCGGCCCATCCAGTCGCGCACCGGCCCCGGCTGCGCGCGGGGCTCGTCGTCGACGCGCATCGACGCGACGTTGCGCAGGCCCAGCGTGCGGCTCACGAGGACCGCCGCGTTGAAGTCCAGGCGGGCCGCGAGCGCCAGCAGGCGCGCGTCCTTGCCCAGCTCGGTGCTGCCCTGCTGCGTCAGTCGCAGCAGGTCGGTCACGGTGAACAGGGCGCCGCGCAGGTTCACGACGCCCAGCAGCCATTCGCGCGTCAACGGCACCGGCGCGATCACGTCGGGCACCGGCACGATCTCGCCCGCCTCGGACAGGTCGACCAGCCAGCGTTGCTCTCCGATCATCAGGCCCAGCCGGGCCGCGAGGTCGGGGGTGGCGCTCGCCTCGCGCAGGCGCTCGGTCAGGCGCGCCTGGAATTCGCGCAGCTGGGTGCTCGGCTCTTTGACCGTCATCGGGCGGGCATCCTCATTCGGGCGCCATCGTCAGTGCACCAGGTCCGCGATCTTGGCCAGCAGTTCCTCGGCGTTGACCGGCTTGATGACGTAGTCGCGCGCGCCCTGGCGCAGGCCCCAGATGCGGTCGGTCTCAGTGGCCTTGCTGGTGCACAGGATCACCGGGATCGCCTGCGTCTCGGGGTCGCGCGTCAGCGCGCGCGTGATCTGGAATCCACTCTGGCCGGGCATGACGACGTCCATCACCACCAGCGACGGGCGCTCGCTGCGGATCTTGGCGATCGCCTCCTCGCCGTTCTCGGCGGTGACCACGGTGTAGCCCTGCTTGGACAGCAGGTTGGCCAGGAAGAAGCGTTCGGTCGGCGAGTCGTCGACCACGAGGATCTTCTGCAACGGCATCGAGCGCCCCGGCGTCACGCGCCCACCACGCGCCGCGCGTGCTGCGCGACGCACCGAAGCAGGCTGTCCTTGGTGAAGGGCTTGGTCAGGTACTCCTCGCAACCGACCATGCGACCGCGCGCGCGGTCGAACAGTCCGTCCTTGCTCGAGAGCATGACCACCGGGATGTCGTGATAGCGCGGGCTCTTCTTGATCAGCGCGCACGTCTGGTAACCGTCGAGCCGCGGCATCAGCACGTCGCAGAACACGAGGTCGGGCTCGTGGTCCGACACCTTGGCGAGCGCATCGAACCCGTCCTCGGCCACGAAGACCCTGCAGCCGGCCTGCGACAGGAAGATCTCGGCGCTGCGCCGGATCGTGTTGCTGTCGTCGATGACCATGACTTTCAGTCCGGAAATCGCATCGGAACTGCTCATCGTTCCCCCTGGGTGCCGGGCGGTCGTGTCGACTGGTTCGGGATTGTAGCCAAAATGCGCGGGTCCGGTCAAAAAATTTCTTTCTAGATTAGAGACTTGGCGATCAAAGTTCAACCATCTCGAAATCTTCTTTGCGGGCCCCGCACTCGGGGCAGGTCCAGTTCATCGGGACGTCCGCCCAGCGGGTGCCCGGCGCGATGCCGTCATCGGGAAGGCCGGTCGCCTCGTCGTAGATCCATCCGCAGATCAGGCACATGTAGGTACGGGTCGGTTGTTCGCTCATGGCACGTCTAGTGGGGTATTAGAGAGACAAGCGCCGCATGTTACCTTCTCGCGCCGATGAGCCCGCTCAACGGGCCGATGAGTGGACAGCCCCTGCACGCGTCTTCGGAGCCTGCGATGAACCCTGCCGATTCGACCGTCGTGTCTGTGCGCCAGAGGCGCGCGCGCAGCGTGTCGGGCCTGTACGCGCTGACCCCGGAAATGCCCGACACCGAGCGGCTGCTCGCGCTGGCTGCGCAGGCGATCGCGGGCGGCATCGACGTGCTCCAGTACCGCGCCAAGCACGCCGACCCGGCGCTTCGCGCGCGCCAGGCGCACGCGCTGAAGCACCTCACCGACGCGGCGGGCATCCCGCTGATCGTCAACGACGACGTCGCGCTGGCCGTGGCGATCGACGCAGCCGGGGTGCACATCGGCGTCGACGACGGCGACCCGGCGGCGGCGCGCGCCGCGATCGGCACGGACCGCATCCTGGGCGTGTCGTGCTATGACGACCTGCAACGCGCGCTGGCGTTGCGCGGGCTCGCCGACTACGTCGCCTTCGGCAGCGTCTTCGCCTCGGCGACCAAGCCGGCCGCGGTTCGCGCGCCTCTGGCGCTGTTCGGCGAGGCGCGTCGGCACGGGCTGGTCAGCGTGGCGATCGGCGGCATCGGCGCCGACAATGCGGCGCAGGTGTTCGCCGCAGGCGCCGACGCGATCGCCGTGATCACCGACCTGTTCGGCGCGGCCGACGTGCGCGCCGCAACAGCGCGGCTGAGCGCGATCACCAGGGACGCAGCGAGGTCATCGTGACCAACTGACCACCTGGGAAGGTGACGATGGCTGCCCCGTCGGAGGCCAGACCTCGGATCGGAAGGTAACGAAGGTTCTCCTCCGGCCGCTCCGAAGCCTTTGCGATGCGCTTGATTTCGTCGATACGATCCGGATTGAGCCTTCGAAGCTGATCGAACGTCATACCTCGCTCCGCCGCAGCCGTTGCCTCGGACAGGTAGGCCACGTAGAGGCGTGGATGGTGTTGGACGTCCCGCCCGGACTCGATGGCCTCGAACAGGATCCGGGCACGCTCTGCCTGTTCGACCGGCGCCCTAGCGGCCACAACTCGCGGTTCGAGCACGCTGGCGGACGCCAGTGGATTGGCGCGTGCCGCACCGCGGTCTTCTGCGCGAATCTCCGAGGGAGAGACGAGCTCGAAGCGGTCCTTGACGAAGACCACGAACGCGGGACGCCCCTGATACAGCGTCCACACGCCGTAGCAGAGCGCCACCGCCTGCACGAACGCGATCGCCATCAGGTCGGCCTTCAGCCGAGGCTTGCGCCGATCGAAGACGAGCAGCGTGAGCAACGGGCCGACCACGACGTCGACGCCGAGCACGATCACGAGGATCGCGCCGACCCCGACGAGGCGCTGCAGCGGATCAGGGTACCAGCCGACGAAGACCAGGCCCAGTACCGCAGCGCCGACAATTGCCGACAAGGCCAGGTGGACCGCGGTTGCGATCAGGCGGTCGCGCAGCACAAAGCGACGGCGG
>CAYGZN010000109.1:0-8803 GCA_964354355.1 uncultured Burkholderiaceae bacterium
GGGCGGGCGGCCCCGCGCGATGGCTCGGCGGTCGTGGCGCGCATCGGCGCGGCCCCGTTCACGCGGTGAGGCCGCGCGTCACGTCGGTGACGGCGCCGTCGATGCGCTCGCGCCAGCGCCGCAGCCAGCCGATCACGGTGTTCAGAGCCAGCACCACCGCGAGCAGAACCACGCCGAGGGCCAGCGCCAGCGGCAGATCGCCCTTGCTCGTCTCCAGCGCGATCGCCGTGGTCATCACGCGCGTGAAGCCGTCGATGTTGCCGCCGACGATCATCACCGCGCCGACTTCCGAGATCGCGCGGCCGAACGCAGCGATCAGCACGGTCAGCAGCGCGTAGCGCTCGTCCCACGCCAGCAGCAGGCTGCGTGCCAGGGGACCGGCGCCGAGCGAGCTCAACTGCTCGCCGTGCGCGCGATCGGCGTCCTCGACCAGTTGCCGCGTCAGCGCCGTCACGATCGGCAGTACGAGCAGCGACTGGGCCAGCACCATGGCGTGGAAGCTGAACAGCCAGCCGAGGAATCCGAGCGGGCCGGATCGCGACAGCAGCAGGTAGACGACGAGTCCGACGACCACCGAGGGGACTGCCAGCATCGTGTTGAGCAGGGTCAGCAGCGCACCGCGCCCGGCGAAGCGCGCGGTCGCGAGCCAGGCGCCCAGCACCAGCCCGCCGCCGAAGGCGATCGCGCAGGCAGTGCCGCTGACGGCGAGCGAGCGCGCCACGATCGCGACCAGCCCCGGATCGCCCGAGGCGATCAGCTCAGCGGCCGTCGCGACGCTCTGGGCAAACGACTGCACGGCGTCCCGGCCCGACCACGTATGTTCGTGGAAGCATATGTTGTTGATTCATATGAATTTATTGTGACACGACGGGGCGGTCGGTGTCGGTCGCCGTGCTCCGCGCTCCGCACGCCACGGCGCGACGCCCACGCGGTGTCGTGCGGTGTTGTGCGGGGTCGCGCGGTGTCGCGCGGTGTCGCGCGGGCGCGGGGGCCGCTAAGCCAGCGACTCGGGGGTGCCGATTCGCAGGCCGAACCGCCGGCTTGCGTGCCGCGCAAGCCGCAGCAGCGCCTTGTCGCGGGTGATCAGCCAGTCGGCGCGGTGGGCGACGGCCAGGTCGATGAACATCTGGTCGTTGCGGTCGGTGCACGCGAGCCGGCAGTCGGGCGAGGGCGCGCAGACGGTGACCAGGCTGCGCTGGCGCGCCAGCAGCGTCGCGCGCTGCGCCTCGTCGAGCGCGAAGATCGGCCGTGCGAGCACGATCGCGAACTCCTGCAGCATGGGCTCGGTCGCCAGCACGGGACCGTCGAGCTCGGCAAGGCGCGCCACCCGGCTGTCCTCGAACACCAGCAGGTCCAGCCAGACGTTGGTGTCCAGTACCCGCTTCAACGGTGTGCCGGCCGGCCGGCCCCTATAATCGCGCCGCCCTCGACCTGCGGCGCGTTCGCCGCCGCGCCAGCCGAACGGAATCCCGCCCCATGCTGATCGTGCTCTCGCCCGCCAAGTCGCTCGACTTCGAGTCGCCGGTGCCCGCCGTGGACGCGTCCGAGCCGGAGTTCGCAGCCGACGCCCGCAAGCTCGTGCGGCAGCTGCGCGAACTCGCCCCGGCCGAGATCGCCACGCTGATGGCCGTCAGCGACCCGCTGGCGGCGCTCAACGCGGCCCGCTATACGAGCTTCGGGACCCGCGCGACGCGAGCGGCGCAGCGCCCGGCCGTGCTGGCTTTCGACGGCGACGTCTACACCGGGCTCGATGCACGCGGCCTGGATGCCTCGGCCCTGCTGTTCGCGCAGCGCCACGTGCGGATCCTGTCGGGTCTGTACGGCCTGCTGCGGCCGCTCGACCTCATCCGCCCGCACCGGCTCGAGATGGGGACCCGCCTGGCCAACGAGCGGGGCCGCGACCTCTACGACTGGTGGGGTGCGCGCCCCGCGAGGGCGCTGCGCCGGGACATGCGACGTCTCGGCCACGACGTGCTGGTGAACCTCGCGTCGCAGGAGTACTTCCGCGCGGTGGATTGCGCTGCACTCGATGTGCCGGTCATCCAGCCCGTCTTCCAGGAGCGCCGGGCCGGCGGCTGGAAGGTGATCAGCTTCGACGCCAAGCGCGCGCGCGGGCGCATGACGCGGTTTGCGATCGATCGGCGCCTGACCGATCCCGAAGCGCTGAAGGGGTTCGACGCCGACGGCTACCGATTCGACCGGTCCGCCTCGAGCGCCTCGACCTGGTACTTCCGGCGCAGCGCCCGCTGACGGCATTGCGCCGCTGGCGCCCCGTGCGGCGGGTGCGCCCCGTGCGGCGGGTGCGGCGGGTGCGATGGGTGCGATGGGTGCGGCTCGTGCGGCCGGCGTCGCCGGCGCGCTGCGCGCCGCGCTCATGCCACCGTCGGCTCGGGCTCGAGCGTCACGCCGAAACGGGCCCGCACCGAGTCCATGATCTGCCGGGCCAGCGCCAGGATGTCCGCGCCGCGCGCGGCGCCGTGATTGACCAGCACCAGCGCGTGATCCGCGTGCACGCCGGCGTCGCCGATCCGGTGCCCCTTCCAGCCGCACTGCTCGATCATCCAGGCCGCCGACAGCTTCCACTGCGATCCGGCGCGCCACGCCGGCAGCGCCGGGTGGGCCGCGCGCAGGGCGGCGCCCGTTGCCGCGTCGACCAGCGGGTTCTTGAAGAAGCTGCCGGCGTTGCCGATCGTTGCCGGATCCGGCAGCCGGCGCCGGCGGATTGCGCTGACGGCGCGCGCCACGTCCGCGGGCGCGGGTTGCGCCACGCCGTCGTGCGCAAGCTGCGCGCGGAGGTCGCCGTAGTCCAGCTGCAGCCGGGGCGTTCGCGACAGCGCGAAGCGCACGGCCACGATCAGCCAGTGGCGCCCTTCGGGTCGCTTGAACACGCTGTCGCGGTAGCCGAATGCGCACCCGTCGCGGGTGAACACGCGCCGCGTCGCGTCGCGCAGGTCGACCGCGTCGAGGCTCTCGAAGTGCTCGGCCATCTCGACGCCATAGGCACCGATGTTCTGGATCGGCGCCGCGCCCACCGTTCCGGGAATCAGCGACAGGTTCTCCAGCCCCGACAGGCCCTGCGACAGCGTCCACTGCACGAAGTCGTCCCACGGCTCGGCCGCTGCCGCCTGCACGCGGACCCGGCCGTCGGACTCGCCCAGGATCCGGCGACCGCGTAGCGCCACGCGCAGCACGGGCCGCTGCAGGTCGCCGGTGATCAGCAGGTTGCTGCCGCCGCCCAGTACCAGCGGGTCGGCGCCGCCCGGCAGCGACCGCAGCAGGCTCAGGGCGTCCGCGATCTGCGCGACGTCGCTCACCTCGACCAGCCAGCGCGCGCGCGCATCGATGCCGAACGTGTTCAGCGCCTTCAGCGGCGCATCCTCGATCAACGACGGGGTGGGCGAAGACGACACGCCGGCATTCTAGCGGGCCCCCGCCGGCGCGCCGCCGCCCGTCCCCCGGAGGCCCGCTCGCAGCGCCAGGCCGGCGACGGACTATGATTCGCTCGATGATCGCCATCAGCTGCGCCTTCGATTCCGGCTCGATCGAGCCGCTCGACACCGCCGACCCGGCCTGCCTGCGGGTCGCGCTGCGCGCCGACAGCCACGCCGACATCCGCCAGTGGTTCCACTTCCGCGTCTCGGGTGTGCGCGGCCTCGCCTGCGCGCTGCGCTTCGAGAATGCGGGCCAGGCCACGTACCCGGCCGGCTGGCAGGACTACCGCGTGTGCGCATCCTATGACCGAAACGACTGGTTCCGGCTGCCCACCGCGTTCGACGGCAGCGTGATGACCACGCGGTTCGAGTCGCCGCACGACACGATCTGGCTCGCGTACTTCGAGCCGTATCCCGCCGAGCGCCACCTGGCATTGCTGGGAGAGGCCCAGGCCTCGGGCCGCGCGCGCGTCGAGCGGCTCGGTGCCAGCATCGAGGGCCGCGACCTGGACATGATCGTCGTGGGCGGACCGTCGACGATCGTCGCGGGCGGACCGGCGCCGCCACGCGCCGTGTGGGTCGTTGCGCGCCAGCACCCGGGCGAGACGATGGCGCAGTGGTTCGTCGAAGGCCTGCTGCGCAGGCTCCTCGATCGCAGCGACCCCGTCGCGCGCGCAGCGCTCGAGCGCGCGGTGTTCCATCTCGTGCCCAACATCAACCCGGACGGCGCCGCTCGCGGCAACCTGCGCACGAACGCCGCCGGGGCCAACCTGAATCGCGAATGGGCAGCCCCCGACGCGCAGCGCAGCCCCGAGGTGCTGCTCGTTCGCGAGCGCATGATCGCCACCGGCGTGCACGCGTTCGTCGACGCGCACGGCGACGAGGCACTGCCCTTCGTGTTCATCGACGGTCCCGAGCGCGTGCCCGGGTTCGACGCGGCCCAGGCGGCGCGGCTCGACGCGTTCCGGCGCAACTTCCGGCTGGCCAGCCCCGACTTCCAGACCGTGCACGGCTATCGCAGCGACAAGGCCACCCAGGCCAACCTCAGCCTGGCGTCCAAGTGGGTCGCCCACCGCTTCGGGGCGCTGTCGGTGACGCTGGAGATGCCGTTCAAGGACAATGCCGACGCGCCGGACACCCGGGCCGGGTGGAACGGCGCGCGCAGCGCGCGACTGGGCGAGGCCGCCCTCGTTGCGCTGCGGGCCGACCTCGGCGACTGAGGCCGTCCCGGTGCCGGGCGACCGGGGCGGTCCCTGGGCCCGCCTCAGCTGGGCTGGTACGACAGTCGCACGTAGATCGGCGCGTAGGCCGCGGCCTGCGTGATCTCGATCAGCGACTCCTTGGCCAGCTCGAGCAGCGCAATGAACGTGACCACCACGACCGCGACGCCGCGGGCCGCGTCGAACATGTCCTGGAACTCGGCAAAGCGCCGGCCCTGCAGCGTGCGCAGCACCATCGTCATGTGTTCGCGCACCGACAGCTGTTCGCGGGTGATCCGGTGGTGCTGGATCAGCCGCGCGCGCCGCAGGATGTCGGCCCACGCCGCGCGCAGGTCGGCTGGCTCGACGCCGGGCAGGCGCTCGTGCAGCGACTCCTCGAGCCAGACCTGGGCCCGAACGAAATCCCGCCCCAGCTGGGGCACGGCCTCGATCAGGTGGGCGCCCATCTTGATGCGTTCGTACTCCAGCAGCCGGCGGGCGAGTTCGGCGCGCGGGTCGTCGACCTCCTCGCCGGTGTCGGCCTTCTTGACCGGCAGCAGCATGCGGGACTTGATGTCGATCAGCAGCGCGGCCATCAGCAGGTACTCGGCGGCCAGCTCCAGGTTGTGCCGCCGGATCTCCTCGATGTACGTCAGGTACTGGCGGGTGACTTCCGCCATCGGGATGTCGAGGATGTTGAAGTTCTGTTTGCGGATCAGGTAGAGCAGCAGGTCCAGCGGGCCCTCGAAGGTCTCGAGGATCACCTCCAGCGCATCGGGCGGGATGTACAGGTCCAGCGGCAGCTGCAGCAGCGGCTCGCCGTGGATGCGCGCACGAACCGGTTCGGTCACCCGATGCGGCCCCGTTGCAGGCTCGGCGGCAGCCGCCGGGGGTGCGGCGGACGCCGATTCGATGATCGACGGATGGGCGTTCACGCGCTCAGGTCTTCGTCTGGTACGGGTAGGCCTGCTGCGGCACCCGCGATGCCTGCAGGCGCTTTGCCTCGTCCGGGTCGGCGCCGTCCTTGTCCCACCAGATCGCGCGGCCCTTGCGCTGCTCCTCCTCGAGGTGGGGGCGCTGCTGCTTCAGCTGCCGCAGGAATTCGGTGATCTCGGATTCGTAGGTGGCCATGTCCGTGCGTCTGCCGCGTTTGGGTAAGATCCGGAGCGTCGCATTTTACGCCAAGCGGGGCCGCTCCCCGGTCCCGGCACCGCGCATGAGAGCAGCAATGACCGATCCCTTCGCCCCGCAGAGGCTCGAACCAGCGCTCGAACCCCGCCGCCTGCGGCTTGCGCCGCGCCGCGACTGCATGCGCGCATTGCTCGCTGCCGCAGCGCTGTCGCTGACGGCGGGGCTGGCCGGGTGCGACTTCGTGGCCCAGAAGAAGCTGATCGAAGGCCAGCACACCGAGGCGGACGTGCGCCAGCTGATGGGCGTGCCGACCTTCGTGTGGGACCAGCCGGGCGGCGGCAAGGAGTGGGACTACGTTCGCGGCCCGCGCGGCTTCGAGACCTGGCGCGTGGCGATCGGCCCCGACGGCAAGTACCGCGGGATGCGCCAGTTGCTCACCGAGGAGAACTTCCGCAACGCCCGGGTGGGCATGACCCGCGAGGAACTGCGACGGATGTTTTCCAGGCCCTTCGAGGTGCGCAACTTCGAGCTCAGCAACGAGGAGGTCTGGAGCTGGCGCTACGAGGGCGACGGCAGCTTCAAGTACAACTTCAACGCCCACATCGACCCGGTCACCGGCCGGGCCAGGCGCTTCTCGCGCACCGACGACCTGCTTCAGAATCCGGGCGTCTGAGCCGGCGCGGGCCCTGGCGCAGGGCCGCCCGACGCCACCGCCGGGTCAGCTGCCTGCGGGTTGCGGCGGGTCCGGTGCCGCGCCGTAGGCGGCCGGGCCGCCGTGGCGCACGCGCAGCGTGCGCAGCGCGTCGTCGAGGTCGTCGAACACGTTTTCCTCGCCCATGTGTTCGACGAAGCCCGAGCGGCGCATCAACGACATTGGCTGTTCGGTCGGCTCCGCCACGACCAGCGTGCCGCCTTTCTTGCGCAGCATCTGCAGCAGCGTCTCGAGCGCGTCCAGTCCGGTGGTGTCCATGTTGATCACCTGGTGCATCTCCAGCACCACCACCTCGGGCAGCGGCTTCTTCGGATCCATCAGCGCCTCGATCTTGCTGACCGATCCGAAGAACAGCGACCCGAACACGCGGTACGCGTGCACCTGGCTGCCGTCGGAAAGCGTCGCCACGTCTGCGGGCAGGCGGATCTCCTCGACCCGCGTCAGCGTCGAGATCCGGTAGATGAAGAACAGGCTCGCCAGCACCAGCCCGACTTCGACTGCGACCGTCAGGTCGAAGATCACGGTCAGCAGGAACGTGCCGACCATGATCGTGCGGTAGTTGATCGAGAACTGCCGCAGGCGGGCGAAGGCCTTCCACTCGCCCATGTTCCACGCCACGAACAGCAGGATCGCCGCCAGGCTGGTCATCGGGATGTTGCGCGCCAGCGGCGCCAGGACCAGGATGATCAGCAGCAGCGTGGCCGCGTGCACTATGCCGGCCACCGGCGTGCGCCCGCCGGTGCGGATGTTGGTCACGGTGCGCGCGATCGTGCCGGTGGCGGCGACGCCGCCGAAGAACGGCACGACGAAGTTCGCGATCCCCTGCGCCATCAGCTCCTGGTTGGGGTCGTGCCGGTCGCCGATCATGCCGTCGGCGACCCGCGCGCACAGCAGCGACTCGATCGCCCCGAGCAGGGCGATCGAGATGACCGGGCCGACCAGGTTCCTCGCGGTGTCCCAGTCGAACGCCGGCACGGCCAACGGGGGCAGCCCCTGCGGAATGCCGCCGAAACGCGTGCCGATCGTCTCCACCGGCAGCCCGAGAAGGGACACCAGCAGCATGCCGAGCGCCAGCACGATGATCGTGCCCGGCACCCGCGCCGCCCACTGCCGCCAGCGCGCATCGTTGGCCTTGTAGGACTTGGGCCAGACCACGATCAGCGCCAGCGACCCGATGCCCAGCGCGAGGGCCGCCCAGTTGAGGGTGTCCAGGTGGCGGGCCAGCGCGTCGAGCTGCAGGAAGAAATTCGACGGCATCTTCGGGATCGCCAGGCCCAGGAAGTCCTTCAGCTGCTGCAGGCCGATGATGACCGCGATGCCGTTGGTGAAGCCGGTGACGATCGACACCGGGATGAAGCGGATCAGCTGACCCATGCGCAGCGCGCCCATCACGAACATCAGCACGCCGGCCAGGATCGTGGCGATCAGCAGGTTGGCTACGCCGTAGCGCTCGGCGATCGCGTACAGAAGCGCGACGAACGCGCCGGCCGGCCCGCCGATCTGCACCCGGGAGCCGCCCAGTGCCGAGATCAGGAAGCCCGCGATGATCGCCGTGAAGATGCCCTGTTCGGGTTTGACGCCCGAGGCGATCCCGAAGGCCATCGCCAGGGGCAGCGCCACGACCCCGACCGTGATGCCCGCGGACGCGTCCGCGATGAAGTCCTGGCGCCGGTAGCCGTGAAGGCTGTCGATGAGCCGGGGCCGGAAGGAGAAACCTGACAGGAATCCAGAGCCTTTTCGTTTCACGGGGCGGCCTCAGGCGTTTGCGGGTGCCACGGCCCCGACCGGGCCCTGCAGCCTGCGCGACAGCGCGACCGGCGGGTCGGTCAGCGGGTTGTGAGCCGACAGCTGCACGCTCGCGTCGAGCGTGTAGCCCAGGCGCTCGTAGAAGGCGACCAGCCGCGGCTGGTCGGCGCGCACGCCGAGCTGGATTCGCCGCACGCCCTGGGCCGGCGCGGCCCGCTCGATCGCGCGGACCAGCAGTTCGCCGTAGCCGCGCCCGCGGAACGCGTGCAGCACGCCCAGTCGCTTGAATTCCCACGAAGGTTCCGCGTGCGGCACCGGGAAGTACCGGACCGAGCCGATCGGCTGGCCGTCGAACAGCAGCACGAAACCGCCGCCGGCCTCGATGGCCTGGCGCGCGGTGTCGGGCGTCTCCCGAAACGCCGACGAGTTCGCCGCGACCGTGCCTTGCCAGGCCCGCTGGGTCAGCGCGTGGATACGCTGTGCATCGCCCGGTGTGGCGCGAATGACCTGCGGACCGCGCTCGCTCATTTCACCCGCATGCCGGGCTGCGCGCCGGGCTGCGGATCGAGCAGAAACACGCCGCC
>CAYGZN010000110.1:0-2716 GCA_964354355.1 uncultured Burkholderiaceae bacterium
CGACGGACTGCGATACCGCGCGGCGCGTCAGCAGGTGCTCGGCACCGTAGATCTCGGGGGTTTCCGAAAGAATCACCGTGCCGCCGTGCGCGACCAGCAGGTCGCAGGCCGCGCCCAGCGCCGGGTTCGCCGTGATGCCCGAGTAGCCGTCGGAGCCGCCGCACTGCAGGCCGATCGTGATGTGGCCGGCCGGCACCCGCGTGCGCGACATCGCGTTGGCGTGCGGCAGCATCGAGGCGACCGCGGCGATGCCGGCGTCCACCGTCTTGCGGGTGCCTCCTTCGACCTGCACGATCAGCGGCTTGAGCAGCGGCGACTCCTTCAGGTGCTGCGCGTGGAACAGCGCGTCCATCTGGTTGGCCTCGCAGCCCAGCCCGATGATCACGATGCCGGCGAAGTTGACGTGCCGGACGTAGCCGGCGATCGTCCGGCGCAGCACGTCCATGCCCTTGCCGTTGGAGTCCATCCCGCAGCCGATGCTGTGGGTGATCGGCACGACGCCGTCGACGTTCGCGAACGCCGCCAGCCGCTCGGCCGTGAAATGCGCAGCCACGTACTTGGACACGCTCGCCGAGCAGTTCACCGTCGAGACCACGCCGATGTAGTTGCGGGTCGCGACGCGGCCGTCGGGCCGCACGTAGCCCATGAACGTGGCGGGCTCGGCCGGGGCGGCCGCGGGCTTGACGTCGACGCCCACTGCGTAGTCGCGCTCGAAGGTCTCGAACGCCAGGTTGTGGGTGTGAACGTGCTGGCCGGGCACGATGTCCGTGGTCGCGAAGCCGATGATCTGGTCGTAGCGGCGCACCGGCTTGCCGCGGGCCACGGCGCGCGTGGCCAGCTTGTGGCCCGGCGGGATCGCGTCCACGCACACGACGCCTTCCTCGGCGATGCGCGTGCCCGCCTGCAGCGGGCGCGCGGCGATCACCACGTCGTCGTTCGGGTTCAGGCGCAGCACGGGCTTCTTGATGACGTTGATGGTGGGCATGGCAGCGGACTAGTGGTTGAGGACGGCGGGCAGCCAGGTGGACAGCGCGGGGATGTAGGTCAGCAGCGCGAGCGCCCCGATCAGCGCAACGACGAACGGGAAGATCTCCCTGACGATCAGGCCCAGCGGCGTGCGCGACACCGCGCTCGCCACGAACATCAGCACGCCGACCGGCGGCGTGATCTGGCCGATCACCAGGTTGACGAGCAGCACGATCCCGAAGTGCAACAGGTCGATCTGGACCAGCGTCAGCAGCGGGATCAGGATCGGCACCAGGATGATCATGATCGCCAGCGTCTCCATGAACATGCCGGCGATCAGCAGCGCGACGTTCAGGATCAGCAGGATCACCCACGGCTCGGCCGAGATCGACGTGATCAGCGCGGCGACCTTCTGCGGCGCCTGCTCGACGCCCAGAATCCAGCCGAACGGCGCGGCCCCGGCGGCGATGACCAGGATCGCCGCCGTCTCGCGGCCCGTGGCGAGCAGGATCGCAGGCAGTCCGCGCCAGGTCAGCGTGCGATAGACGAACAGCCCGACCACCAGCGAGTAGGCGCAGGCCACGGCCGCGATCTCGGTCGCGGTGAACACGCCCATCCGGAATCCGACCAGGATCAGCACCGGCATCGCCAGCGCCCACAGCGCGTGGCGGAACGCCGCCCAGAGCCGCGCGCCGCTGAAGGCCGCGTCCTTCGGAAAGCCGCGGCGGCGGGCGGTGACGCCGATGACCAGCATCATCGCGGCGGCCATCACCACACCCGGGATCAGGCCGGCGATGAACAGGTCGCCCAGCGACACGTTGGCCTGCCACGCGTAGATCACCATCAGGATCGAGGGTGGGATGATCGGCCCGAGCGTGGCCGCCGACGCGCACACCGCCGCCGCGAACCCGCGGCCGTAGCCGGCCTCGGTCAGCTGCGGCACGAACACCCGCGAGGTCGCGGCGCAGTCGGCGACCGACGACCCGGAGATCCCGGACAGGAACACGTTGCCCACGATCGCGGTCTGCGCCAGCCCGCCGCGGATGTGGCCGACGAACGCGCGCGTGAAGTTGAACAGGCGCTCGCTGATGCCCGATTCGTTCATCAGCGCGCCGGCCAGCGTGAACAGCGGCACCGCCAGCAGCGGAAACGACTGCACGCTGGTGGCGACGCGCTGGGCGACCACCGACACGGGGATGCCGTCGACGCCGATCACGAGCATCGCCGACCCGAGCATCGCAAAGCCGATCGGCACGCCGATCAGCAGCAGGAACAGGAACAGGCACAGCAGCAGGATCAGCATGCGCTGCGGTCCTCAGGCCTGCGCCGCATCGACGACGG
Source organism: uncultured Burkholderiaceae bacterium (assembly GCA_964354355.1). Lineage (GTDB taxonomy): Bacteria > Pseudomonadota > Gammaproteobacteria > Burkholderiales > Burkholderiaceae_E > CAYGZN01. Next base: position 2,308 of record CAYGZN010000110.1, read on the forward strand.
TCTCGGTCGCATTGCGAAACACCGCCTCCGGACCTTCGCCGACCAGGATCATCGCCGCGTGGAACAGCGCCAGCGCGAAACCGATCGGCATCGACACGAAGATCCAGCCGACCGAATAGCCCAGCATAGGCGTGTGGCTGCCCCACACGCCCGCGGCGTGCACCCAGCCCGCATAGATCGCCGCCACCAGGATCACCGCGCCGCACGCCACCGCCAGTGCGCCCAGCCTGCGGCGCGCCGCGTGGCCCAGCCGCAGGATCAGCACGTCGATCCGGATGTGCATCCGCGCGCGCAGCGCCGAGGGCACGCCGAGCATGACCGACCACACGAACAGCGTGACGACGAACTCCTCCGACCAGGTCAGCGGATCGTTGAACACGTAGCGCAGCACGACGCCCACGCCGAGCAG